>DAOUGF010000300.1:0-21991 GCA_034429295.1 Chloroflexaceae bacterium | reverse complement strand
CACTGCCCCAGTTCACGCTCCCCCAATTCACACTGCCCCAGTTCACGCTCCCCCAATTCACGGGGTTCGTCCCGGTCGAGAGAAGCTGACTGACGGGCAGGCCTGTATTGGCGCTGGCGGTGCTCGTGCCGTTGACAGCTGCGTAGATGTCGAGGTACCCCGCCCCGGCCCGCTCGGGATCATATGCGGGCCAGCGATCAGCTTTGGCGGCGGTCTCCATCAGCCGGAACTTCACCTGATCGGGGGTGAGATGGGGCTCGTCCTGCAGCAGGATGGCGACGGCGCCACTCACCATCGGGGCGGCCATCGAGGTGCCCGACATCCGGAAATAGTTGTTGTCCACCCGGTTTTCTGGCCGCAGTATGCTGAGCGTCAGCTGCTTGTTGTGAGGCAATGGGGCGATGATATCAGTACCAGGAGCGACAAGCTCGGGTTTACTATAACCCTCCGTTGCCACTCCATAGGCAGAATAGGAGGTGATTGTGTCATCACTGAGGGTACGAGTGCCCTGATCGTCAGTAGCCCCCACCGTGATTACGAAGGGGTCGTTGGCGGGCGGCAGCAGCGTACCAGGGCTCTGTTGGCCGTTGTTACCGGCCGAGACGACGACTACGATCCCATTGAACCAGAGAATCTCGACGGCCGCCGCCAGAGGGCTGGTATGGTACGACTGGGGAGTGGTGGCATTCAGCGAGAGATTGACAACCCGGACCTTGTACTGTTGCCGGTTCTCATAGAGCCACTGCAGCGCCTCAACCAGGTCGGACTCGGTAGCCATGCCGAAGTCATCGCTGATGCGCACATTCAGCAGGTTAGCTCTGGGCGCGATGCCGATCCGCTCACCCCGCGAGTCGCGGCCATCGCCGGCGATGATGCCGGCAATAAAGGTACCGTGGCCGTAGCGGTCGTTGCCGCTATGATGGCCCGGGCTGAAATTGACATGCCCGATCAGGCGCCGGGTGAGGTCGTTGTGGCGAGAGATGCCACTGTCAACCACGGCAACCGTCACGCCCTGGCCTTGCAGATACGGGGCCTGGTTCCAGACCTCCGGGCTCCGCACAGCAAAGTTGTAGGTGTTGCGCAGCCGGGCCATCCCGATCGGGCTCCCCTTCTCGGAGGAGGGGAGCTGCGGCGTTGGCACGAACGCCCGCGGATCGGGCAGGCTGGTCACCCGCAGGCCGACGGCGTCGTAGTGAACCCAGCGCCCCCGCGGGAAGCGGCTCTGGTCGATCTGAAGCTTGATCTCCTTCGAGAAGTCGGCCCAGCGCCAGAGCCTGGTGTAGGTGACATCAACCGAGATCAGGCCGGCGTTCTCCGGCCCCACATGCTGGTTGAGCACGTTCCGCGACAGCGAGATCGGGAGGCTATACCTGCCATCGACAGCGACGCTCAGCTTGGGATCGGAGGCGCCACCGAGCCGCTCGGGCACATATGCCTGGAGCACCAGCTCAACGCGTGTGATCACCGAGCCGGGGCTGATCGCCGGCTCGAAGCCGCTGAAGACGCCCTTGCCACGGTTGAGCGCACCATAGACCCCGTTCGGCCCGATGGGGGAGTCTGTCAGAGCCGCGAGGTTGGTGAAACCTGTCGTCGCCTCGGCCGTGGTGGCCCAGGAGGTAACGGTGGTCAGGAGATCTGATTGGGCGATGGGGCCGTCGAGGGAGACCCAGCGCACCTCCGGCGCGGTGGCGAGCTCAACGGCTGCGGAGGCCGGCAGGCGCACACCCAGGGCATTGATAATCCGCAGATCGGAGGTGATCATGCCGCCGAGGTGAGTGATCAGTGCAGGGAGCGTGTCGGCGGCGCCCTGCCGCTGGACGATCACATCTATTTGAGCGGCGGGCGCGTTAGCGGCGAGCTCGCGCAGAGCCGGATGGAGGCGGGGCGACTGGTGCCGGGCCGAAGCAGGGAGCAGGGCCAGCAACATCATGGAGAGTAGGATGAGTATAAGAGCCTTGCCCCTGCGGTTTGCAGGGACGTCCAGGAAGCGAGAGGCCATTGAGCGCTCCTTGGATTGAGGAAGGGTTGCCGGGCGAGGAGCTACGACAGCTGATGTTGAGCGATTCAAAAAGCCTGTCCGCGGGGGACAGGCTGCCAGGGGTAGATCACTTCGGCAGCCTGGCGATCCTAGTCCGTAGACTGTAGACCCATAGCTTTGCGCCCCTGGCTTTCGCACAGGTTTGCCATTTCGAGCGTCGTATTCAGATGTGCGTACCAGTATACCCTAGAGCACCCGCCGTGTGAAGTGACAAACAAACGGATACTGATAACGGTTTGCTCAGGAACATTAAATTCAGGTTAAAACTTACTAGGAGTTTCCAGGGATGCTGCGCGGCTGCCGTACGGCAGCCGCGCAATCGCATCGAGCCTTCAGTCTCAGCCCTCGAGCAGCAAGGCCTCAGGATCCTCGATCAGCTCCTTGACGCGCACGAGGAAGCGCACCGCGGTGCTACCATCGATCAGGCGATGGTCATAGCTGAGGGCGAGGTACATCATCGGGCGGATGACGATCTGGCCGCCGACCACCACCGGGCGCTCCTCGATCTTGTGCATGCCAAGGATGCCGACCTGTGGGGCGTTGAGGATGGGCGTGGACATGAGCGAGCCGTAGACACCGCCGTTGGTGATGGTGAAGGTGCCGCCCTGAAGGTCAGCGATGCTCAGGGTACCTTCTCGGGCCTTCTTGGCCAGCTCGGCGATCTCGCGCTCGATCTGTGCGAAGCTCTTCTTATCGGCGTCGCGAACGACCGGCACAACCAGGCCCTCCTCCACGCCGACGGCCACGCCGATATCGTAGTAGTGCTTGATCACTACCTCTTCGCCCTGGATCTCGCTGTTGACCATCGGGAAGGCCTTCAGGGCGCCCACGACCGCCTTGGTGAAGAAGGACATGAAGCCCAAGCCAATGCCGTGACGCTCCTTGAAGCTCTCCCTGCGCCGCTTACGCACCTCCATCACGGCGCTCATATCGACCTCGTTAAAGGTCGTGAGCATCGCAGCCGTATGCTGGGCCTCCACGAGGCGCTTCGCGATCGTCAGGCGGCGGCGGCTGAGGCGCCGGCGCTCCTCGGGGCGTCCGCCCGCCGCCTGCGGGGCGGGCGCGGGCGGTGCTGCGGGGCGCGGCGCAGGGCGTGGCGCTGGCGCAGCGGGCGCCTGGGCTGGCGCCTGAGCGGGCGCAGGCGGCGCCTCGACGGCGGTCGCAGCCGCCGCGCCGACCGTCCGTAGCACATCCTCTTTGGTGATGCGACCGCCGGGGCCGGTGCCCGCCACATCGCGCAGGTTCACTGAGTGCTCCGCAGCGATCTTCTGGGCCACCGGCGTAGCCGCCACCCCGGCGCCATTGCCTGCAGGCGCGGGAGCGGCCTCCTGGACTGGCGCTGGCTCTGGCGCAGCCTCGGGGGCCGGCGCTGGCTCTGGCGCGGCCTCCTGGGCAGGAGCGGCCTTTGGCGCGGCATCGGCGGCTGCGCCGGCCTCGATCGTCCCTAGGATATCGCCGATGGCGACAGTCTCGCCCTCGCCCTTGACGATCGTACCGATAACGCCGGCCTGGTCCGCCGCAACCTCAAGATTCACCTTATCGGTCTCGAGCTCCACGACAGGCTCGCCAGCGGCCACCGCCTCGCCGGGTTGCTTCAACCAGCGAGCCACCGTCGCTTCGACGATCGACTCGCCCAGCGAGGGGACCTTGATCTCGTAGGCCATGCGTCTATCTCCCTTTCAGCCACTCTGAGAGGTGCGTCGTGTACTGCATGCTGCGTATTACGTGTTGTGCGCTGCGTGTTATCGGCGCACTAGACCCGGCAACAGACTTGAGCCGTCGTGGGCTAACGATTCACCGGCACCGGCGCGCCCTGCACCGCCTCCCTCAGGATGCGCTGCTGCTCGACCACATGGGCGCTATGGAGGCCCTCGGCGGGCGAGGCTGACTCGGCGCGTCCCACATAGCTGATCGAGATCGCCGGATCGATAGTGGCGCGCAGCTTCGGGGCGATATAGTTCCAGGCGCCCATATTCTGCGGCTCTTCCTGCAGCCAGACAACCTCCTGCAGCTGCGGGTAGCGTGCCAGGGCAAACTGCAACTCCTCCTCAGGGTAAGGATAGAGCAGCTCGATGCGCAGAATATCCACATTGCCGTTGGCCTTCTTGAGCTCGCCGGAGGCCAGCAGGTCGATGGCGACCTTGCCGCTGCAGAGCACCAGGCGCGTCACCTCCTCGGGATTCGGGGCCTCGGCGCCGAGGCCGAGCACGGGCTGGAACTGCACCTCCGCGAGCTCGTTGAGCGAGGAAGAGGCCCGCGGGTTGCGCAGCAGGCTCTTGGGCGTCATCACGACGAGGGGCCGCGGATGCACCGTGAGCGAGGCGGCCTGGTAGCGCAGCAGGTGGAAGTATTGGGCTGCCGTGGTGGGGTTGGCCACGCGGATGTTGTCGGTGGCGCAGAGCTGCAGGAAGCGCTCAAGGCGCGCCGAGGAGTGCTCGGGGCCGCTGCCCTCGTACCCGTGGGGGAGCAGCAGCACCAGGGCCGGATCCACCGACCACTTGGAGCGGCCAGAGACAATGAACTGGTCGATGATGACCTGGGCGCCGTTAGCGAAGTCGCCATACTGGGCCTCCCAGAGCACCAGGGTGCCGGGGGCATGGGTGCTGTAGCCATACTCAAAGGCGAGCACCGCGGCCTCAGAGAGCGGGCTGTTGTAGATAGCGAAAGCGGCGCGGGCCTGGGGGATGCGGTGGAGCGGGATCAGCTCCTCGCCTGTGTTCACATCGTGGAGCACCAGATGGCGCTGGCTGAAGGTGCCGCGCTCGCTATCCTGGCCTGACATGCGGATCGGCGTCCCGTCGGCCAGGATGGAGGCGAAGGCCAAGCACTCAGCGTGGGCCCAATCGATCCCGCCCTGATCGTGGATAGCCTGACGCCGCCGCTGGAGCATGCGCTCGAGCTTGGGATGGACGGTGAACCCCTCTGGGCGCTCGAGCAGAGCCTCGTTCAGCTCCACAAGCTTCTGGGCCGAGATCGGCCTGGCGAAGACCTTTTTGCGCAGCGGATTCACCACCGGCTGGGGCTCCGGGGCCTTCGCCGCCTCATCCGAGCGGGTCTCAGCCTCCAACCGCTGGCGCTCGCGGACGGTATCGAAGGCCTGCTGGAGCCGCGCCATCGCCGCATCAACACGGGCTTGGGCCTCCTCAGCGGTGATCAGGCCGCGGCGCTCCAGCTCCCTGGCCCAGAGCTCGCGCACAGTGGGATGGTTGCGGATGCGCTCGTACATGCGGGGCTGAGTAAACTCCGGCTCGTCGCCCTCGTTATGGCCCCAGCGGCGGTAGCCCACCAGATCGATCACAAAATCCTTCTGGAACTTCTCGCGGTAGCCCCAGGCCATGCGGGCCACGGCCACGCAGGCCTCGACATTGTCGGCGTTCACGTGGACCACGGGCATCTCGAAGCCGCGGGCCAGATCGCTTGCGTAGAGCGTGGAGCGCGCCTCGTGGGTATCGGTGGTGAAGCCGATCTGGTTGTTGATGATGATATGGATCGTGCCGCCGATGCGGTACCCCCTGAGCCCGGAGAGGTTCAGCGTCTCGGCGACGATGCCCTGGCCGGGGAAGGACGCATCGCCGTGGATCACGATCGCGAGGGCTTCCTTCTCGTCCTCGTAGGGGAAGCCGGGGCGGGTGCGCTTCTCCTGGGCGGCGCGGGTGCGACCGACGATCACCGGGTTGACGAACTCCAGGTGGCTGGGGTTGGGCGCCAGGGTGATCGGCATCTCAGAGATGCCGTGGTCGCGATAGGCCTTGCGGGCGCCGAGGTGATACTTGACATCGCCCGTCCAGCCGAGGTAGGTATCCTTGTTGTAGTCGGGGGTGTGGAACTCGGCGAGGATCGAGGAATAGGGCTTACCGAGGATGTGGGCGAGGACATTCAGACGGCCGCGGTGGGCCATGCCGATCACCACCTCGCGGGTGCCGGCGGCGGCGGCATTGCGGATGATCGAGTCGATCATCGGCACGAGCATGTCGTTGCCCTCGAGGGAGAAGCGCTTCTGGCCGGGGAAAGTTTTGTGCAAGAAACGCTCGAAGCACTCCACCTCGGTGAGCCGGTCGAGCAACTCGCGCTGCCGATCGGCGTCGAAGTTCTGCCAGAAGCGGCGGCTCTCAGCGTTCTCGCGGATCCAGTTGCGCTCCAGATAGTTCTGGATCTGGTCGGTCTCATAGCCGATCGGGCCGCAATAGATCTGGCGCAGGAGCTCAACGCCCTCGGCGGCGTTGGCGGCCCTGGCGACGAGCGGCCCGCGAATAATCTCGGCGGGCAGGGCAGCAAGATCCGCCTGGGTGACGCCGTGGGTGCGGAGCTCGAGGCCGGGGTCGCCCGGCGGATCGCTGCCCAGCGGGTCGATCCGTGCGGCGAGGTGGCCGAGCTCGCGGATGTAGCGGATCAGGCGGGCCGCGCCGACGATGCGAGAGATATCAAGGGGCAGCTGCTCGCCGCTCTGCGCGACGCCGTCGCCGGGAGGGCCGTACTGAGCGAAGAAGGCGCGGGTCGCCTCATCTACCGAGTTCGGGTCGGCCTCGTAACGCTCATACAGTTCCATCAGGTAGCCGGCGTTGGGCCCGTGGAAATACTGCAAGTTACTCATACGTCAGATCATTCCATATCTTCTGCAGGTCCTCATCGACCGTAGACAGCGTTATGGCCTGCTGTCCGTCGCTGCGCTCCATTGTACCACGCCCCTCAGGCCCCTTTGCCCATTGCGGCAGCCTGCCCACGGTGGCTGCGGGCGCTGCCGCCCCGCACCCCGCTTGTTTTGTCAGGGGGTGGACGCCCACCCCCTGACGACCCCCGCGCCGGGGCCTCGCCCCCGGCCCCCCCAAATCCGACGGCTTTCCCCAGCGAGATGGCCGGCGGCACATGCCCCTCGGCGCCGAGAGCGGGAGCGGCACTACCCGCTCGACGGCAGCGCCGGGCGGGGGGACGTTTGGATCGCGAATGACACGAAACGGGAAGAAAAACGCGAAACGAAGGCGCGAAGGGGCGAAACTGAAGACGCGAAGCTTTGGATCGCGAATGACCTGAAACGGGAAGAAAAACGCGAAACGAAGGCGCCAAGGGGCGAAACTGAAGACGCGAAGCTGAGCTTCTCCCGCCGCTCCCACTCCCTCACCCGCACGCTCTCACAGCCCAACTCGCTCTTGGCGTAGCGCCAACTCATCTCCAGCTGCCAGCGCCGTGCGTAGGCCGCCACCATCCTCCAGGCGTCCTCTGCCGTCCGGATCACATCCGAGCTCAGCAGGTACCACGGCTCCTTGCCGCCCTCCAGGCGGGCCACCACCAGCCAGAGCGGGCGGGCGTGCTCGGGGTGAGTGACTGAGAGCGCCAGTACACTAACCTTGCGCCACTGCTTGCGCTTGGGGTCGTAGAGGTAGTGGCTCGACCAGGCTCGCTTGCCACAGGCGATCTGCCAGGCCTGCGTGGTTCGCCCCAGGGGTCGAGCAGCTTGTAGCGTTTGGGCCAGCGCAGCACAAAGCACAAGTCGCGCTCGAGTGCCTGCTAGAGCCAGAAGGTGACAGGGTGACAAGGGGGCAAGGGGACACCTAACGGCGCCGTCAGGATGTCACCTTGTCCCCTAGCCCGAGCGAAGCGAGGGCGATCACCTTGTCACGAGCGAGCGCAGCGAGCGAGCCACAGGAGCGCCCGTGCTAGAGATCCACAACCTGAGCAAAACCTACCCCGACGACACGCGGGCACGGTCCCAAGGCCAGCTGCGCCCCCTTGGACGTTTGCTTCCGTGCTATACTTCGCACTGTTGTGCTCCCCTCTCTGGTTGGTGGTGTTGGCTTGCCTACCTGGCATACTGCTCGTGAGCCAGGGCCAGCGGCGAGTGGCCGCGGTCTCAACACGCGCTACGCCTTACCCTTGCAGGAAGCTGGAATCGCTCCGGCGCGCTCCTCGCAAGTTGCCGACCGACGCCCCAGACAGTGAGCCGCCTACCTAGGAGCCTACGATGCCACTGCCACTCGACCCCGCCGTCCCGTCGGCGCAGCTGATCACCCGCGCGGCCGCCGCGACGATGGGTGATGCCTTGCGGAGAGCACCATGACGCCAGAGCTTGAAGCTGTGATGTCGCTACGGGTAGAGATCGCGCCAGCCCTGGAGCTCGGCGAGGTCGGCCCAGGCTTCCGCCGGGTGATCCCAATCACTGGCGGCAGCTTCAGCGGGCCACAGATCCGCGGCGACGTGCTGCCCGGAGGCGCCGACTGGAATCTGACCCGCCACGACGGCGTCGCCGAGGCCTGGGCGCGCTACACTCTGCGCACCGATGACAATGTGCTGATTGGCGTTATCAATACAGGGCTCATTCTGCCCCGGCCCGAAGGTGGCTTCGTCGGCCGCACCACCCCGCAGTTCGAGGTTGCCGCCGAGCGGTACGCCTGGCTGCGGCGCAGCATCTTTGTGGGCACACTTGCGCCGGCTCCAGGCGGCGGCGCCGTGGAGCTCACCTTCTTTCGGGTGCTGTAGGCCTGGAGCGCGAAACGCTTTTCAGCCAGCTGCGAGCGAGGGGCATCCACGCTCACAGCTAGCTGTTCCAAACGTAGGCTCACCAATCAGCGATGCTGCGGTCATTGGGGTCGCGGAACTCCACGCCGAGCTCCTCGTCGGAGTTCCGCCGCTTCCCCGCCCAGCGTGCGGTGCAGAGCAGGGCACGCCCAAAGACGATAGGTTCGGCGATCTCGCCTGCCGTGCGCAGGCCAAGCAAAGACGTCGCTGCAGTTGCTCCTCGGTGAGCGGCGCGCTCGCGGAGGCGCGAGCGCTGCTCGTGCCTTGGTCGCTCTTGCCTCGATATCAATGCCTGGGCCTTTATCTTGGCGCGAGCTCGGCAATCTGCACAACTGTGTGCGTGTGCGGTGTGAGCGCATCGATAAGCGTCGCTCCTGAACGGGCTGCTCGCCCCAGGCTGTCGTCCACCGCCAGACGAAGCGTCAGGCCGATCAGCTCTGGGTGACGCTCGCGATTCAGGCGTAGATTTCCTGCCCGCTCGCCTTGCTTCACCGCCGAGGTGTAAAGAAAGAGCAGGCTGCAGACGGTCCACCAGAGCGGATCTCCGAGGCGCTCATAGGAAACCTGACCACGGCTCGCTCTGATCTCAGTGGGGGTGTCGTTTGAGAGGTCATCTGCAATAAACCGTACCCCGCCTATCCCAGTGAACAGGATGGCCGCGGCGCACATGGAGCAGGGGTGTTGCGTGGTCCAAAGGGTGAGCACGCTATGGTCGGCTTCCGTGGGAAGCAGTGCCAGGGCGTTGAGCTCAGCGTGGGCCAGGCGGGTGTGCTGCAAGGGGTCGTGTAGCCATGTCTCACGTTCGCCCGCCGGGTCGTAGACGTGATTGCGACCGGCCGTGAGAACTTGGCCGCTGGCATCGACAACGGCTGAGCCACAGGGTAAGCCGCCAGCGGCGAGCGCGGCCCACTGCTGTTCGACTGCAGCGCGGGCACCTGGCGGCAAGCCGGCCCAGGCATGCGCGCTGAGCAGCGCACTGACCCAAGCATCGGGGTCGCTGAAACTCACATCCACCACCTGTTAAACATCGGCGATGAGGGGCAGGGTCACTGTGGCCGCATTTACTCTGCCCCGGCCATCGTTGCGAACGACAAGTTGATAGCTTGCGATAGCGCCGGGGGCAAGTGTAGGCGGAACGGTGAGACGCAAGCAGAGGTTGGCAGACAAGCGTTCGGGTGAAGCCTCGGCCTCCGGTGTGAGGGTCGGGCGCGGTAGCCCTGTTGTGGGCTCCGGTGTAAGGGTCGGGCGGTCGGCGTGGGCCGGCGACTCCTGGGTCGGCTGGCCGGCATCCGCCGCACCATGCCAGCCGCCAGTGGCCGAGCACCTCCAGAGCCACCTGGAGCAGGCCGACACCGAGTAGAAAGACGCCGTCAAGGGTCAGCGCGATCCGGGCCGCCGCTCCGGTCGTGGCACGCCGCGCCATCGTCTGGGTAGTCATTCAGTTCTCCTCGCATGCTGTGCCGGCGCCGCCCGGCCGGCCGATGTCCCTACGATAGCGAAGCCGCCGCCGCCCCGCAGCTACCCAATGGCGTATCCTCCTCGTCGTTGCGCTACTCCCCCGGCTACACCCCCCGCCGCCCGGTCGATCAATCCCCCGCTACGCCTGGCGCACGTCCATGCCGCTTCGACGGCTACACGAGGCCACCGGTCGCCAGAGTTGCTCTCCTCGAACAGCGACAGGACCTCTTGGGCGCTCTCTGCGGCATAGCGAGCAACCACCCGGAGGTCCGCATACTTAGCTCAACCTTACCGGGCCCGTTCGTCAGGTCCTCACTGTTGGAAGAAGTATGCACTATAGCTATCATCACCGCTGATGAGGCTTCGCCTCGGCGCGAAGCGCCATCGAACAGATCGCGCATGATAAGCTCGCCAGTTCGGCTGAAGAGCTCTGCTGCCTCCTGAATAATCGTCGAATGTTACTCCGCCCGCGGGCTCAACCGCATCCGGCCCATGGTGGCCAGCGTGTCCTTGACAAAGACACGCTGTTAGCTCCTCACTTGTTCGCCAAGTGTGGCAAACGCCGTAACGCTGGCGATGGTTCGGAGCATCTGTTCGAGGGGCTGCCGCTGTGCCTCCGACCATACGGCCACGAAGGCGTCGCCGCCAAGTGTCGATCGGGCGGTCGCCAGCGCTTGTGCCACAGCGGCTTGATCAACTGGCCGCAGGGGGGTGCCCATTTGCGCGCGCAACACCGCCATTGTCGCAAGGATTCTGACGGCAAGTTCCGCTTGTCCCTGCACGTGTGCGAGGCTAGCAATGCCTTCGAGCGCGGCCACTATCATCAGGCGCGGGCCGAGGGCCGACGCGAGCTGCAACGACTCGGTTAGCGCCATGTACGCCGCCGCCCGGTTGCCCTGCGCCAGAACGATTATTGCGCGTGTGATCAGCACCTCTGCGCGGCTCGCATTGGCCTGCAGCTCGTCAAAGATGGAAAGACTCGCCTCCACGAGGGCAGAGGCGCCAGCCAGATCGCGCTCCAGATATGCACCCAAGGCCAGATTGTGCAGCCCAAAGCCAACCGCCCACTGGAGGCCAAGCTCACGGGAGATGGCGAGGCTCTGCTCGCAGTACGCCCGCATCAGCGCAACATCGCCCTGGTCGCGTGCGATGTCGCTGAGCCCCAGCAGTCCCACCGCCACGCCCTCCCGCTCTCCCAGTTCCTGGTGGAGCTGAAGGCATTCTTCGATCAGCGCCCCAGCCTGGGCGTACTTGCCCTGCTCGCGGAACAGGAGCGCCAGGATGTACAGCGTATTTCCGAGGCCGTATGTGCTCAGGCTTCCACGGTCACCCTCGGCGCGCTGCCGTGACAAGAGCTCCTCCAGCAACGCCGTCGCCTGCCGGTACTGCCCTGTAACGCGCGCGTGGCGCGCCGCGATGCTGAGCGGCTGTGTCTCACCATCGCCCTCGCCCAGGGCGCGGCGCAACGCCATATGCTGCTCGAAGAGCTCGGTGGCACGGGCGTAGTCGTGCTGGTCGGAGGCCAGCCAGGCTGCTGTGTGCAGGCCGCTGATCCGCGCGGCCGCAGCAGCAGCATCGGAGCTGTCATCGTTCGCCAGCAACTCCTCCAGCCAGGCGCGCCCCTCGCTGAAGTAGCCGCGCCGCTGCCAGAACTTTCTGAGCGCTCCGCCGAGCTGCAGTCCGATCGTACGGTCGCCGCCGTCGCGGGCCCACTGCAGCACCGCGCGGATGTTGTCGTATTCCCGGTCGAGCTGCGCAATGACCCGATCGGACGTCGGGCTGTCCCATTGTGCGGCCGTTGTCTCAGCCAGGCCCAGATAGTAACTGGCGTGAGCGCGCTGCAGGGCTGCCATCTCGCCGCGCGCCGCCAACTGCCTGAGCGCGTACTCACGAAGCGGCTCCAGCAAGACGAAGCGTTGCTCGGGTTCGGCGTCGGGCACGCCGCGATCACCGGCCAAGCGGGGCGTCGCGCGGTCTCTGCGCACCAGCGACTTGTCCGACAGGGCGGCGAGCACGGCGGGCGTGATTCCCGCCACCTGCTCGGCGGCCTCAATGGTCCAACCGCCACGAAACACGGCCACCCTACTGAACGCCGCCCGCTCAGCTTCGCTCAGCAGGTTCCAGGAATGGTCGAACACCGCACGCATAGTGCGATGCCTCTGTGGTATGTCGTGCAGGCTGGTCGCAAGCGTGTCCAGGCTCGTGCGAAGGTTGCGTTCGATCGTGGCGAGCGACTGCGTACGCGCCCCCGCGGCGGCGAGCTCGATCGCCAGTGGCATTCCAGCTACATGCTGGCAGATCCGCACAATCGCGGCGAGATCCTCAGCCGAAAGGGACAATCCTGGCCGCACCTGCAAGGCGCGCTGCGTGAAAAGCTGGATCGCGCTGTAGTCAATCAACTCCGCCAAGACCTGCGGCACAACAGAGCCGTGCGCTTCTGCTGGCGGGAGGGCTAGCCCGTCAACCTCGAAGAGCCATTCCGCCTGGAGGCTCAAGCGCTCGCGCGAGGTCGCCAGCAGCGTGAGACGTGGCGCACGTTCAAGCATGGCCGAGAGCAGATCGGCGCCCGCCAGCAGATGCTCGAAGTTGTCGAGCACGAGCAACATATGCCGCTCGCGCAGGTAGGCAAGCAGGTTCGCAGTAGGATCATCGTGGCCCGCAACCGCGAGGCCGAGAGCATGACAGATCGTCGGAACGATCTGGTCGGGTGTGCTAACCGAGGCCAAGGCCACGAACGCGATGCCGTCGGCGAACGTGCGCTGGGTGGCCGC
The DNA here is from genome assembly GCA_034429295.1 of Chloroflexaceae bacterium. Classification (GTDB taxonomy): domain Bacteria; phylum Chloroflexota; class Chloroflexia; order Chloroflexales; family Chloroflexaceae; genus OHK40. The sequence goes on along the minus strand of DAOUGF010000300.1, from coordinate 9,214 downwards.
AAGCTCAAGCGCCAGGCGCGTCTTGCCGATGCCGCCCGGCCCAAGCAGCGTGAGCAGGCGACAGCCAGGCTCGCCGAGAATCCTGGCGAGCTCGGCGAGCTCGACGCTACGGCCAACGAATGAGGTCGCCACGGATGGCAGGTTGCTGGCCCGCTCCGGCCCGGCGTGCGCGAGCGGCTCTGTGGCCCGCAAGGGCGCGGGCACCGGTGTGCGGTCAACGGGCCGCTCCACCGCGCCAAGGGCGAGCAGCAACCGGCGCTGTGCCTCACTGAGGCCCGTCAGGCCAGTGATGTCCATGCGTTCGTAGCGGCGCTCGGTCCGCAAGGTGTGCAGACAGGTGCCGCTCGCCACCTCCCACACTCTCACCGTCCCATCATCGCCGCCGCTAACAACGAGCCGGCCGTCGGCGCTGAGGGCAACGCTCCAGACTACGCTAGTGTGACCCACGAGGGTCGCTAGCTGTCGCCCGCTGTCGACTTCCCATAAGCGCACCGTCTCGTCAAGGCTGCTGCTCGCGAGCAGCCGGCCGTCGGCGCTGAGCGCTACGCCCCAGACCAGGCCGCTGTGGCCCGAGAGGGTCGCCAGCGGTTTTCCGCTCGCCGTCTCCCATACCCGCATGATCCGGTCGTCGCCGCCGCTGGCGACGATGCGGCCGTCGGCGCTGAGCGCCACAACCCTGATCGCGCCGGTGTGGCCTGCGAGAGTAGCCAGCGGTTTTCCGCTCGCAACCTCCCACAACCGCACGGTACCATCAGTACCGCACGTGGCTAGCAGCCGACTGTCGCCAGAGAGCGCCACATCACGGATCGCGCCGGTGTGGCCTGCGAGAACTGCGAGCAGTCGCCCACTGCCTACCTCCCACAACTTTGCCATCCCATCGTCGCCGCCACTGGCGAGCAGCCTGCCATCGGCGCTGAGGGCGACACCCCAAACTGCGCCGGTGTGAGCCTGCATAGTTGTCAGCAGTCGCCCGCTGCCGAGTTCCCACAACCGCAGCGACCCGCTAAAACTCCCACTGGCGAGCAGGTTGCCAGCCACAGAGAGCGCCACACTGTAGACCACGCCCGTGTGGCCCTGCAACGTTCTAACCAGCCGCCCGCTGCCGGCCTCCCACAACCGCACCGTTCCGTCAAAGTTGCCGCTGGCGGCCAGCCGGCCATCGGCAGAGAGCGCCACAACCCGGACCGCGCCGGTAGGACCGGAGAGGGTGGCAAGTGGACGCCCGCTGCTGGCCTCCCACAACCGCACCGTGCCATCACCGCCACCGCTGGCGAGCAGCCGACCGTCGGCAGAGAGCGCCACAACCCGGATCGCGCCGGTGTGGCCCGCGAGCGTGGCAAGCGGCCGCCCGCTGCCGGTCTCCCACAACCGCACCGTGCCATCGCCGCCACCGCTGGCGAGCAGCCGACCGTCGGCTGAGAGCGCCACATGCCACACCGCGCCGGTATGGGCCTGCAAGGTCGTCAGCAACTGCCCAGTACCAGTCTCCCACAGCCGCACCGTGCCATCGTCGCCACCGCTGGCGAGCAGCCGGCCGTCGGCTGAGAGCGCCACGCCCCAGACCACGCCGGCGTGGCCCGAGAGGGTCGCCAGCAACTCCCCGCTGCTGGCCTCCCACAGCTGCACGGTCCCATCGTCGCCACCGCTGGCGAGCAACTGACCGTCGGCAGAGAGCGCCACATGCCAGCTCCCACCGCTGTGGACCTGCAAGGTCGTCAGCAGTCGGCCGCTGGTGAGCTCCCACAGCAGCACGGCCCCATCAGTACCGCCGCTGGCGAGCAGCCGGCCGTCGGCTGAGAGCGCCACGAGCCACACGCCGCCGGGGTGCGAGCGCAGGGTCGTCAACTGTCGCCCGGTACCCGCTTCCCACAGCTGCGCCGTGCCATCGAGACCGCCGCTGGCGACCAGCCGGCCATCGGCGCTGAACGCCACGCTCCAGACTCCGCCTTTGTGGCCCTGCACCGCCCACAGCGGGGCGCGATCCGCAACCCGCCACAGCCCGATGTGTCCATCCGATGTCCCCGCCACCACCAAGGTGCCATCGCTACTGAGCGCGACTGAGCCGGGGAAATGGAACGCTTCGGCCAGCACCGTATCGGCCAACTCGGCGTCTGAAAGGCGGGCATCCTGTGCTTCCACCTCCGCCAGGTAGGCCTGTCGGATCACCAGGCGCGTGAGATCCAGGCCGCGCAACTCTCCGCGCAGGGAGCGCAGCAGGTTCACGACGTTACCTGGCCCATACCCCTGCTCACTACGCGGCTGCTCGCGCCAGAAGGTCAGCAACATCAGCAGCTGGCGCTCCAGCGTTTCCGCATGGCCAGGGACGCCCACCACGGGCTCGATAAGCGGCCTGATGATCAGCAGCTCCTGGCTGTATCGCACATAGTCTTTGGCGGTAGCCTGGACGAGCGCATGGCTGCGCAGCAGCTGCGGGTCTCCCTCGTTTAGCTCGCGGCGGACGGCCTCAACAAGCTGGTCGGTGAGGAATTCGAGGATCACCGGCTGCAGCAAGAAGGCCGGCTGGCCTGCCGTGTGCTCGATCAGCATGCGGCGGCGCAAGGATTCGAGGGCCACAAGCACGGCCCGTTGCGGCGCCGCGTGGCTCATCCAAGCCAGCAAGGCGGTGAGCGAAACCGGCTCACGGCCGATCGGGAGCCAGTAGAGAATGGTTTGCTCCAGCGGCGTCGCGCGCGCAAACTGCTGAGCGAGCAGCTTGCCGACCCCATTGAAGAACGCGTCGCCGGCGGCGAGAAAGGCGCCCACATCGCCGCCGAACAGCTCGTGGATCGGCTCCGAGATCAGCTGGAGCGCCAGCGGGTTGCCGCCGTAAAGCCGCGCTAGCGCATGGAGCGTGGTTGGCGCCGCTGTGATCTCCCTAGCCTCCAGGATGTGCTGGCAGGCCTGGTCGTCGAGGCCGCTAAGCGTCAGCATGTGCACGGGCGTGCTGCGGCCCGCGAGCGGCCCCAGTTCGGCGGGCCTCTCGCGGCTGGTGAGCAGCAGACAGCTTCGATGGTCCCGCTCACCCAGGACGCGGAGCAGTTCGCCATACTCGCCATAGCCCGTTCGGTAGGTGCCCGCCGAGGCGTCGGGCTGCATGATCGACTCGAGATTATCGAGGATCAGCAGGCAGCGTCGCTCGCGCAACATCTGCACCAGCCCGGTAAGCTTGTCGCCGAGCTGCTCAGGCGGGGGGGCTCGCTGGTCGGAGATCGTGCGGATGGCCTGGTCGAGCACCTCCGCGAGCGGAGGGCCGTTGCGCAGCGAGCGGAACAGCACCACCTCAAACTGGGCCAGCACCTGCTGGGCAAGGGTGATCGCCAGGCTTGTCTTGCCGATCCCGCCAAGCCCGAGGATGACAACCACCCGGCAGTGCTCATCCATCAGCCAGTGCCGCAACGTTCTGAGCTCGCGCTCTCGCCCGTGAAGCGTAGGAACGGCGATCGCCTCGCCCCATTCAACGACCGATCGCTGTCCTGCGGGCTGAGCGCTCGCATGCGCAAGCGTGCCGCCATGCTCACGGGCCAGGGTGGGCGTGGATAGTCGCTCGGCCAGCAGCCGCGCGAACCAGGCGCTGTCGAAGGCGGTGAGCCGCTGCGGCGCGTCCTGGTCAACCAGCCTCCAGAGCTGTGTCGCTTCTTCCAGCTCCTGGCCGGAAGTGAACACGCCGCGCACAAGGAAGATCGCCAGCAAACGTTGCAGCGTCTCTGCCTTAGGATACGACTCACCGCCCTCCCACTTCTGCAAGCTGCGTCGATGGACGCCGATCTGCTCGGCAAGTTCGCCCTGGGTCAGCGCAGCACGGGTGCGGAGGGTCAAGAGTTGCTGACCAAACGCATAGTTTCGCTCGCGATAGACACGATGCGATCCGGGCGTTGAGCGCTTTTTCTCCACGTCCGATCTCTCCCCCGTGATACACGCCGGGAATGATTCGTCTTAGGCGCTGCCACCGCGCATCGAGCGGCTGCGATCGAGGCACGGCTGCGGCACAGGAGCGGCGCACTGATGGCGAGCTGGTTTCAGGCCGATCATACCACGGCCTCGACCCTCTGCACAGCGCTTTTTCAGCCACAAGGGCGTATCGGTGTGCTTCCAAATGCACACTGATACGCCCTGCACATGCGAACAGCTGCACACTGACAATCCCATCCCCGCGATGTATCGTGCGAGCATCGGGAAACGGCAATCAGCGCGATAGCAAGGAGGGAATCAGAGGCATGACACCCACAAACGACGATGTGCGGTCCGCGATCCTCGAGGCCCAGACGCTGGCCTTTCTCAAGGGGCTTGAGGCCCAGGGCAGCCCGCCGATCTACACGCTCACGCCGGTCGCGGCCCGCGATCTGCTGCTTGGGGCCAGACAAGCGTCAATGTCGTGAAGGAGCCCGCCGAAATCGAGGAGCGCACCATCAGCGGTGGCCCCACCGGCACGATCTAGCTCAGGATCGTGCGCCCGCTTGGCAGCGGCGATCGCACGCTCCCCGGCATCCTCTACATTCACGGCGGCGGCTGGGTGCTGGGCGACGAAGGCGAGGTCTACGGACGGAAGCTGCAGCAGGCCGGGGTTGCCGTCACCGCCGTGCGCGCCTTGGGCACCATCCACGACTTTGTGATGCTCAATGCTCTGGCCGACACGCCCGCCACCCGAGGGGCCATCGCACAGGCGACCGTGCTGCTCCAGCGCGCCCTCGCGGGCCAGGTGGAGCCCGAGGTTGCGAACGCACGCTGACCATCCGGCATATGAACTGCCGAGATACTCCGATAGCCGCCCAGAAGGGCAAGGAGAACTCCGATGACCGACCTGAACCTCAGTGACAAGCCCACGATCGTGCTCGTCCACGGCGCCTTTGCTGAGTCCGCGAGCTGGGACGATGTGATCCGCAGCCTGCAAGCGCAGGGCTACACCGCCATCGCCGCGGCAAACCCGCTACGCAGCCTCTCGGGCGACGCGGAGGCCGTCGCCACCCTGCTCACGTCGATCGCCGGGCCGATTGTGCTCGTCGGGCACTCCTACGGCGGCGAGGTGATCAGCGCCGCGGCCCGCGATAACGAGAACGTCAGGGCGCTCGTCTTCGTCGCCGCCTTCGCCCCGGATGAGGGCGAGAACGCGATCATCCTCTCGTCTCGCTTCCCCGGCAGCAGCCTGGGCGAGAGCCTGCGGCCGGTTCCGCTCGCCGACGGCAGCAACGATCTCTATATCCAGGCGGAGAAGTTCCACCAACAGTTCGCCGCCGACGTCCCTGCCGACAAGGCCGCGCTGATGGCCGCAACCCAGCGCCCCGTGCGGGACGTTGCGCTGGGCGAGGCTTTTGCGGGGACACCGGCCTGGAAATCGATCCCGTCCTGGTTCGTGAACGCGGAGCTGGACCAGAACATCCCCATCGCCGTGCAGCGCTTCATGAGCGAGCGCGCCGGGGCCCGCGATGTGATCGAAGTGGCGGGCGCCTCGCACGCCGTCGGCGTCTCGCGGCCCGAGCAGGTGGTCGAGAGCATCCTGCAGGCGACGTCCAGTGTGATGGCGCCCTTGAGCACTACGGACTGATCGCTTCTGGCTGGCCTTGCGTGCGCTGCGACTGCGCTGTCGAGTTGGTCTGCGCGGATGTGAGAGACGAGCAGATCAGGAGAGCGCAGCCGCAGCGCGAAGGGTCTGGCGAATGCACCGCGCTACCAGGCGGCGGTTCTTCGTTCTAGGTTCTTCATTCTGCTGAGAAAGGAGTGGGCTATGAAGATCGTCATCCTCGGGAGCAGCGGGCTGATCGGCTCAAAGCTTGTCAAGCAGCTCCGCCAGGGCGGGCACGAGGTCGTCGAAGCCTCGCTAGCAGCCGGCGTAAATACCCTCAGCGGCGAGGGGCTGGACAACGCCTTTGTCGGGGCCCAGGTAGTGGTCGATGTGACCAATTCGCCCTCGTTCGAGGCAAAGGCGGTGCTGGAGTTCTTCGAGACCTCGGGCCGCAACATCCTCGCTGCCGAGGTACGGGCCGGCGTCTCACACCACGTGGCGCTGTCGGTGGTGGGCACGGAGCGGCTCCAGGAGAGCGGTTACTTCCGCGGCAAACTGGCCCAGGAAGCGCTGATCAAGGCGTCGCCCGTCCCCTACACCATTCTCCGCTCGACCCAGTTCTTCGAGTTTGTGGACAGGATCGCCCAGGACGGCACAGTAGAGCAGACCGTGCACGTGGCGCCTGTCCTGATCCAACCGATCGCCGCCGACGACGTGGCGGGAGCGCTGGCCAACATTGCCGTGAGCCCGCCGGGGAATGGCATCGTCGAAGTCGCCGGCCCCGAACGCATCGGCCTGCCGGACTGGATCAGCGGCTACCTGGCCAGAACCAGCGATCCGCGTCAGGTGGTCGCCGATAGCGACGCCCGCTATTTCGGCGCGCTGCTGAGCGATCACACCCTGGTTCCTGAAGGCCATGCGCGCCTTGGCGCCACCTCGTTCGACACGTGGTTCCACAACCTCCAACCCATGAGCCGAGGAACCTGACGAAGCGGAGCGACCCTGCAGACGCCTTGTTTCTGGTTTCCACTCCAGGCTCCTCAGTTACACATTCGGTACGTTCCCGCATGAGCCGTCGGCCGCGTTGCGCCGGCCAGCGCCTCGTGGCGCGCCAGATCACGCCGACGCGACCACTCGGATAGGAGCGGCCGCGCTTGACAGAAGGTCGACAAACGGTTGTATGGCGCCTTTGAGGGAAGCAGGCTTTCGGAGCGGCCAGGAGCGAGGGCGCGCCGATGGGCGCAGAAGATCGGAGGCAGGGGCCGCACCTATGCCTGCGAGGAAGAGGCTCGCCTCAGGGTAGGGAAGGCCGCCAGGCGCAGGGATGTAGAGCCACAGAAATCCTGCGTCAAGCCCGCTAAGGATGTGGTTCTAGTTACCCGACGGCCGACCAGGCGACGGTCTCCGACAGCGCGTAGGCCGCCTCCCAGTCGAGGCCGCGTCCCGCCTGCCAGGCCGCCGCGAAGGCCTCAGAGACGCTCGCCGCCCGCGCTCGGGCAAGGGCCTCGGCGTAGGCCAGCTGGTCGGGCGGCCAGAGATCCAGCCCTGGCTGCCCGCTCAGCCCCTCGGCGGCGCCCCAGAGCCGGGCTGCCAGCAGCGGGTTCCCCTGAGCCGCCGCCAGCGCGCCGAAGGCGATCATCCCCTCAAGCATGCCCCGCTCCATCCGCTGCTCGGCGAACTGTCGCAGGCTCTCAGCGAACTGCTCGCCGGCGCGCGCCAGCTCCCCCTTCCGCAGGGCCAGTTGCCCCAGGTTATGCAGCAAGCGCGGGATTTGCCCGCGGTTCCCCATACGCCGGAAGAGCTGGAGGCTTTCGGTGTAGTACGTCGCGGCGAGCTTGTCCGCGCCGCGATAGCGCGCGATCTCGCCCAAATCGTTCAACGCGTTCGCGATCAGCGGCTGGCCCTTCACGCTCCGGCTGAGCTCCAGCACCTCTCTCGCGCACGCCTCTGCGGCAGCCTCATCGCCGAAGACCAGGAGCACGGATGTCAGGTTCACCAAGGTGATCGCCAGCAGCTCCAGGTCGCCGGAGCGGCGGTAATACGCCAGCGCGGCGCTGAGCTGCTCGCGGGCCACGAACGGCCTTCCGCTGGTTCGCGCGGCGACCCCGCGGTTCAGCGCCAGCTGCGCGCCCGCGCCCGGGTTGCCAGTCGCCGCCACAAGGGCCTCGAGGTCGGCCAGCAACGCCGCCGCGCGGGAATGCTCGCCCGTGAGCTGAGCCATCACGATCAGGGGGCCCAGGGCGTTCGCCGTGATGGAGGCGCAAGTCTCAGGATGTTCGAGCGCGCGCCAATTCGCAACGCTGGCCTCCAGGAACCGGGCCGCGGCAGCAAACTCCCCTTTGTGAAAGAGCAGATTGCCAGCTTCAAATTGGGCGCGCACGCGAAGCGCCCGCAGGGGCTCCGGCTCGCCGTCGAGGGGGCCAGGGAGCGTCGGGAAGGCTCGCGCGATCCAGCGCTGCCCCTCGTACAAAAGCCCGCGGAACGACCAGGAGGCCAGCAGGGCGCTGAAGAGCCATAGTGCCGCCTCGTCATCACCGCAGCTCGCAGCGTGCTCCAAGGCGGCGAGCAGATTCGGCTCGTCCGCCTCCACCCGGTCGAGCCAGTGAGGCGCCTCAGCAGTGCGCAGCTGCACGGCGGCCTCGGCGGCACGACCGGCGTAGAGGCGCAGGTGGCGCTCGGCGACCTCCTGCGCCGAGCCGCGCGCCTGAAGTCGCTCCCAAGCGAAGGCCGTACGGTCTCCAGCAGCTGCAGGCGGAGCTCGCCGTCGACGCCGATGGTCTGCTGCACAAGGCTGGCATCAAGGAGCGCGGTCAGCCCGTCGAGTACGGCGCCCGGCTCGCCGTGGCCGGGCACGGCGGCGAGCTGCTCGGCCGCATCCAGGGGCCAGCTGCCGGCGAAGACTGCTAACTGCTCGAAGAGCAGGCGCTCTCGCTGGTCGAGGAGCTCGTAGCTCCAGGCGATCACCGCGCGCAGGCTGCGCTGGCGTTCGGGCAGATCCTGCGGCCCTTGGGTGAGGAGGGACAGCCGGTGGCCCAGCCGCCTGAGCAGGGCGCGGGGCGCCATCAGACGCAGCCGGGCTGCCGCCAGCTCCAGGGCGAGGGGCAGCCCGTCGAGCCGCACACAGATCGCCGCGAGGTCCGCCGCGTTGTCGGCCGTCAGCGCAAAGTGAGGATTATGGGCTTGGATGCGGGCCAGCAGCAGGGTGAGGGCGGGCTGCTCGGCCAGCTCATCGAGCGGCGGGAGGCTCGCGAGATCCGGCACGGGAAGCGGGGGCACAGGGAAGATCTGCTCGCCGTAGAGGCGGAGCACCTGGCGACTCGTGACGAGAATCTGGAGGTCGGGGAGCGCCTGCAAGAGCTCGGTCAATTGCGGCGCGGCCGGCAGGAGATGCTCGAAGTTGTCGAGGGCGAGGATCACCCGCCGGCCCGCGAGGGCGTTGGCCAGGGCCACAGCGGTGCTGGCTTCGCTCGCGCTCCGCACGCCGCAGACGCGGGCGATGGTATCGAGGAGCAAGCTCGGGTCGCGCAGCGGCGCGAGAGACACGAAGAAAACCTCGCTCGCGCCACGCGCCGCGATCTGCGCGAGCAGTTCCAGGGCCAGCCGTGTTTTGCCGGTTCCGCCGGGGCCGGTGAGCGTAAGCAACCGAAGGTCGGCGCGCTCCATGAGGGCGAGGGCGGCGGCTACCTCAGCGTCCCGGCCCACCAGCGGCGTGGCCGG
>DAOUGF010000299.1:0-1889 GCA_034429295.1 Chloroflexaceae bacterium | reverse complement strand
CTTGTCCCTATCCACCGATGGTATAATCGAGCCCGATCAACTTATGCGACAACAATCAGCTTCGAGGAGCGCGCATGAAGACGGAGTACCGGCTCGCCCGGCGCCTGGCCAAGCTCGAGGCCTCGGCCACGGCGGTGATGAACGCCCGCGTGCAGCAGATGCGCGCCGAGGGTGTGAATGTGATCTCGTTCAGCGTCGGCGAGCCCGACTTTAATACGCCGGACTTGATCAAGCAGGCCGCCATCGACGCGATCAACAACAACCACACCCACTACACCCCCGCCGGAGGCATCGCCGCGCTCCGCAAGGCTGTCGCCGCCCGCGTCAGCAACGACCAAGGCCTCAGCTACGGGATCAATCAGGTGACGGTGACGGCCGGCGCCAAAGAGGCGCTCTACCTCGCCTTCCAGGCCATCTGCGACGAGGGTGACGAGGCGATCATCCCCGCCCCTTACTGGGTGAGCTACATCGAGCAGGCCAAGCTCGCCGGCGCCACCCCCGTGACGATCACGACCACGGATGAGAGCGGCTTCAAGCTCACCCCTGAGCAGCTGCGGGCGGCCCTCACCCCCCGCACCAAGTTGATCGTCCTCAACTCGCCCTCCAACCCCACCGGCGCCGTCTATAGCGCCGCCGAACTGCGGGCGTTGGCAGATGTGATCCTCGACAGCGACGCCCTCATCATCAGCGATGAGATCTATGACGCCATCACTTATGTCGAGTATTCCCGCCTGCTGCGAGTCGCGCCCGAGTTGGCCGATCGCACGCTGATCGTCAACGGGGCGGCGAAGGCCTACGCGATGACCGGATGGCGCGTCGGTTACATCGCCGGCCCTGAGCCGCTGATCTCGGCGATCAAGGATATCCAGAGCCACACCAGCACGCACACTACATCGATCGCCCAGTACGCTGCCCTCGCGGCCTACACGCCGAACGAGGAGATCGAGCGCTCGGTGCGCGAGATGGCCGCGGCCTTCCACAGGCGCCGCGACCTGATCATGGAGCTGCTCGCCGAGATTCCCGGCGTGAGCTGCAACCAGCCCGACGGGGCCTTCTACGTCTTCCCCAACGTCACCGGCCTGCTGGGCCGCCCGCTGAAGAACGGTCAGGTCTGCAACAGCAGCGATGAGCTGAACACCTACCTGCTGGAGCAGGCCCACATCGCCTGCGTAAGCGGCGAAGCGTTCGGCGCGCCAGGTTACATCAGGCTCTCCTACGCCACCAGCGAGGACGAGATCATCGAGGGTATGCGCCGCTTCCGCGACTGCCTGAGCTAGCAGGGTGACCGCCCTCGCTGATGACAAGGTGACAAGGCGACCGCCCTCGCTTCCGCTCGGGCTAGGGGACAGGGTGGCAAGGTGAACGCCCTCGCTCTCGCTCGGGCTAGGCGACAAGGTGAACGCCAGACAACGGTTGGGCAGGTTGCGGACGGTCGTCGGTCGTCGGTCGTCCATCCCGCAACTCACTTGTGGAATGCTGTGCTCTCGCTCGAGCTAGGTGACAAAGGGACATCCTGACGGTACCGATAGGTATCCCCTTCTCCCCTTGTCTCCCTGTCACCCCCTCACCCTGATATGAGCCAGAGTCCCACGCTAGCAGAGCTCGTCCCCCACCTCGCCGGCCGGCGCATCCTCGTGATCGGCGATATCACGTTGGACGAGTATCTGTACGGCAGGGCCACCCGGCTCTCCCGCGAGGCGCCGATCCCGGTGCTGGAATGGCTGCGCCGCGAGATCATCCTGGGCGGCGCCGCCAACCCCGCCCGCAACGTGGTTGCCGTGGGCGGTATCGCCACCCAGATCGGGGTGATCGGCGCCGACGCAGAGGGCGAGCAGGTGCGCGGACTTCTCGCCGCCGCCTGCATCGACGCCGCCGGCCTACTGGTCTCT
>DAOUGF010000298.1:0-6284 GCA_034429295.1 Chloroflexaceae bacterium | reverse complement strand
CAGAGTTGAGGCCCGGCATCTCACCGATCCCGCCCTGGCTCGGCGCATCGCGCAGATCTGGCTCGCCCGCGGCGACTACTCCGCAGCCCTGGAGCGCCTGGAGGCCGCCGGCCTCGCCGCCGCGGAGGCGCCGCTCCTTGAGAAGCTGCTCGGCGGCGAGGCGGGGTAGGGTGCGAGGAGCCCTGTGGGGATGGGCTAACCCTTCACGTGGGGCGGGCGGTTGCCGTAGGAGCGCGTGGCAACATACGTCGGCGCGGCCCAGCGGACCGCGTTAGCGATCACGCGGCGCACATCGGGGTGGTGGTAGGTCGGCAGCGTCTCGTGGCCGGGGCGGAAGTAGAAGATCTTGCCCGCGCCGCGGGTGTAGCAGGCGCCGCTGCGGAAGACCTCGCCGCCGGTGAACCAGCTGATGAAGACCAGCGTCTCGGGCTGGGGGATGTCGAAATGCTCGCCGTACATCTCCTCGCGCTCGATCTCGATCGTCTCGCCGAGGCCCTCCGCGATTGGATGGCCCGGGGCGACCACCCAGAGCACCTCGCGATCGCCGCCTTCGCGCCACTTCAGGTCGCAGCTGGTGCCCATGAGCCGCTTGAAGATCTTGGAGAAGTGGCCAGAGTGGAGCACGATCAGGCCCATCCCGGCCAATACTCGCTGCTGCACCCGGTCAACGATCGCATCGGCGACCTCCTGGTGAGCGCCGTGGCCCCACCAGACGAGCACATCGGTCTCATCGAGCACTGCCTCCGTCAGGCCATGCTCCGGCTCGTCCAGAGTGGCGGTGCGGGCCATGATGCCGTGCTCCCTCAGCCCCTCCGCGATCGTGACGTGGATGCCGTTGGGGTAAACCGCCTGGACCGCGGGGTCCTTTCGCTCGTGGCGGAACTCGTTCCACACGGTGACCCGTGGCGATGTGGTCATCTCAGCGCTCCTCTCTAAGGGAGGGGCGGCCACGATGGGCCGCCCTTACAGGTTGCGAAGGGCCATCTCCGGCATCAGGCGCTCTGCCGGGCGGGCAGCCGGGGCGCCTGGGGCAGGCCGGTCGTGGCCGACTCGATCGAGGCGAAGGTGAGGGCGAGGCTGGCGAGGTTATCGCGCCCGCTCGTCGGTGGCTCGGCGCCCTCGCGCACCGCGGCGACAAAGGCGGCCAGCGAGCCCGCCCGATCCCAGTAGCGCATCTCCGGCAGTTGCACGCGGCGCGGGCGCTTGCCGCGGGGCCGCACCGTCACCCCGTCGTCGATCGTCGATTCGTCGCCTCGCCCCGTCCAGCTGATCACGCCATCGGCGCACTCGATCGTCCACTCGCCGGCCCATCTCGTTGGCGGCGCTGTGCTGACCCAGCTGCCCTGGTAGCTGACGACGGCGCCGCCGTCGAAGGTGATCGTGGCGCTCGCCGCAGCCGCCTCGTCGAAGTTGCTCCAGGGCGGATTCCAGGCGTGGCAGCTCACGGCCTCCGGCTCCTGGCCCAGCACGAAGCGCATCAGGTCGAAGTGGTGGATCGCCATGTCGAGCAGCAGCGGCTGGCGGAGCTTGTAGTGGCGGTGCGATCCCCGCGGCTGCGAGTTGGCGTACTTGCGGAACTGCACGCTCACCGCGCCCACGGGGCCGAGAGAGCCCTCGCGGATCAGCGCCGCCGCCGTCTGCGCCGCGGGGTAGAAGCGGTAGTTCTGGCTGACCATCAGGACGAGGCCTTTGGCTTCCGCCAGCTCGACGGCCTGCTGCGCCTCGGCCAGCGACGGCGCGAACGGCTTCTCCACCAGCACGTGCTTGCCGGCCTCGAGGGCGGCCAGGGCCACCGGTACGTGGTCGCCGACAGGCGTCGTCACCAGCACAGCCTCGGCGTCGGTGGCTTCCAATGCCGCCTCTAGCGAGGGGAAGCAGCGATTCGGGCTGAAGCCGACATCGGCCTGGAGCTGCTCCAGCATCTCCGGCAGCAGATCCACACACGCGACTGTCTGCACGAGCTCATCGTGCCGCGCCAGCAGCTTCGCCCAGTCGCGCCCCCAGCCGCCCATCCCAACTTGAACCAAGCGCAATGGAGTCATATGACCTGCGTACAAAACGGGAAGTGAACCTTCGGACCCGGGGAGTATACTACGGCTGCCCGCTCTCGCGCACGGCCACTTCAGCCGGTAGCTCGAGGAAGGCCCCCAGGCGCCGGGCGGCGGCCTCGAACGCCTCCCGTTCGGCGTCGGTGAAGGGGCGGAAGGGCATCGCCTCGATCTGCACGCTCTTGCCGCTGATGCTGCGCCGCCAGGCGCCGAGGATCACCCCATCGATCACTACCACTCCGTTGAAGAGCACGCTGGTCGGCTGGCCGGCGAAGGGTGGCTCCAGCAGCGCGCGGTGGTCGCGGTAGGCGACCGTGTACTCATCGAAGGGCGGCAGCAGCAGGGCCGTGGGCGTCTCGGGGGCGGGCTGCAGCGAGGCGGCGCGCCAGTAGCGCACGCCGTCGATCACCTCCTCCGCGATCGCCTCGCCTGCAAGCTCGATGCCCAGCCGCACGTCGGCCTTCGTCAGCCCGGACCACCAGGCGAAATCGTCCACCGTGGCTGGCCCGTGGCTCGTGTAGAAGCGCCTGGTGAGCTCGGCCAGGGCCTCCTCGCGGGGCAGCGAGCGCGCTTGGGGTGCCCGCTCGGCCAGCAGCATATAGGTGAAGCGCTTGCCCCGCCGCGGCCCGCTGCAGACCACCGCGTCCAGCTCGGCGCGATGGACGATATAGCCGAGCCGCATCCCGGAGGCGATGATCCCGGCCCGCCCCAATGCCTCGCCGAGCTCCTCGCGGGTGAGTTGGGCGCCGCCGGCCAGCGCCCGCTCGATCACCTCGTTGCTGCGCCTGAACAGGGCATCGTCCAGCTCCAACTGGCGGTACATATGGCCGTTGGTGAGGTTGACGCGGGGCGCGGTGAGCTCGAGCAGCCAGCGGATGTCGGCGGGCGCGACGAAATGCCAGGTGGGGCGCATCACGTGGGTGCGCAGGATCTGCCCCTCGTTGAAGGCCCGCTCGAGCGCGGCGTCGGTGGTGGCGTGGAGGCGCAGGCTCAGGGCCCATTTCGCGTGGGCGTACTCCTGGGCCTGGACGGCGCCGAACCAGGCGTCCACCTCAGCGGGCGTCGCGAAGCGCGGCTGGTCGAGCCCGTGGCTGCGCAGCCGCAGGCGGCGGATGGCGGGTGAACTCATCTTGCGGCTCCTTCAGGCGTGAGGGCCTACGGTCACGGTTCCGATCGTCAGCCGGGGCGTGCCCTCGAGGAAGGCGGCGACGCGGGTCACCTGCTCGTCGAGCGCACGGCGTTGCGCTGCGGAGAGCGGCTCAAGCGGCTCGACGGTGAAGTCGATATAGCGGCCGGCGCGGCGCTGGTGCCAGACGCCCGCGGCCATCCCGCCGATCAGCAGTAGCGGGAAGTTCCCGCCCTGGCCGCCGGCGAGGGCCCGCTCGTAGGCGCGGCCGGGGAAGACCAGCTCGCGCGGGTGGCAGCCCACCCCGTAGGCGTCAAAGTAAGGCAGCAGCCGCAGATTCTCGGGCGCGGCTGGCGGCATCGCCGTGTCGCCCGCGAGCACCCAGGCGCGGCTCCCCGCAAGCTCGACCGGCTCGAGCTCGGTGGTGAGCCGCTCGAACAGCTCGCTCGCCCAGCGCCGGGGCGCGGCCAGCCACTTGGCGTACTGCTGCGGCGTGGCCGGGCCATAGGCATGGAGGTAGCGCCTGAGCAGCTCGGCCTGGGCCTGCTGGCTGTCCATCGGCTGAAAGTCGGGCAGCCAGCGCTGCGGGCTGGTGTAAGTGACCGTGCGGCTCCGGTTCGGGCCGAAGCAGAGCGCGCCGCGGTGCGCCGCCGCGGCCATCGCCTGGCGCCAGCGCGGCCAGTAGCCCTGGAAGGCCGGCATCACTGGGTCGCCCGCCCAGGGCCCGACCCGCTCCACGATCGCTACCGTCAACTCGTCGGCGGTGAGCTCGGCGGCGGCCAGGGCGTCGGCGATCGCCTCGATCACCGCGCTGGTCTGATCTGGCGTCATCTGCGCGCCCTCGGGGAGCGTGCTCGCGCCAGCTGGGATGGCCGAGAGCGCGCCGGTCCAGAGCGGCAGATCCTCGGTGGGCAGCAGGTGGACGGTGCCGCGGGGGCCGTAGGTCTTCACCAGGCTGCGCTCCTCCCAGAGGGCGCGGCGGATCGCGGCGCGAGTGACGCCGGCCATACGCAGCCCGATCGAGAGCTCGGCGGCCGAGAGCACTTGGGCGTGGGCGCCGCACATCGCGCGCACGATCTCAGCGGGCCGGGCGTCCTGCGCGGGCGTCGCTAGGTGGTGCCGCTCCAGGCGCCTGGCGCAGACAGCTTCCCACGAAAGGCTCGGCGCCGGTTGAGGGTTGGTCATCGTCTCTCCCGTAGTGGTGGGCCGGTTCCGCAGGGAGGGCGGCCACGACGGGCCGCCCTTACGGCTCAGTCCCTGGGGATCGCTATGTGACTCTCCACCTGATGATACCTGGTCATAAGGACAGATTCTGTCCTCCATCGCATCGCGATGCGGTATGATGGAAGTGAGACCGTAACTGGTCGGATAGAAAGATCACCTATGCGCTACCGCAAGCCTCTCGCGATCGTCATCATTGCCCTGGCCCTCAACGCCCTGCTGCTCGTCGCCTTGGCCGCGCCGCCGCGCGCCCCGGCCCGGCAAGCGAGCGACGCCCCGGAGATCGCCTCCTACTTCCTCGACGTTACCCTCGACCCGGAGGCCAAGACGGTGCGCGGCCAGGGCAGGATCGTCTACCGTAATCCCTCGCCCGACACGCTTGACGAAGTGTGGCTGCGCCTCTACCTGAAGGCCTTCAGCAGCGAGGACACCGTCTGGATGCGCGAGTCGGGTGGCGCCCACCGTGGCTACAGCGGCGAGGAGGCCCGCGGCGACATCACCGTGACCCGCCTCACCACCGCAGATGGCGCCGACTTGCTGGCCACGAGCACGATCACCGATACGCTGCTGCGGGCGCCGCTCCCTACTCCGCTTGGCCCCGGCGAGATGCTCGAACTTGAAGTGGCGTGGGAGAGCCTGCTGCCCCGCGTCTTCGCTCGCACCGGCTACGGCGGCCGCGACGACACCTTCTTCATGGTCGGCCAGTGGTACCCCAAGCTGGCGGTCTATGCCAACGGGCGTTGGGACACCGAGCCGTGGCACGCCAACAGCGAGTTCTTCCACGACTTTGGCCGCTACGAGGTGGCCATAACGGCTCCGCGGGAATATGTGGTGGCTGGAGCCGGCCTCGGCATGGGCTCGGCCATCGACCAGGGTAATCTCCGCACCCAGCGCTTCGTGGCCGAGGGCGTGACGGACTTCGCCTTCGCTGCCTCGCCCGACTTCGAGTTGCACGTCGCGCCGGCCGGCCTGGCCGAGGTGCTCCTCTACGATCTGCCGGGCGAGGGTGGGCCGCCGGAGCGTTACCTGGAGGTGGCCGTCGAGGCGCTGACGGCCTACAGCGACTGGTATGGGGCCTACCCTCACCCGCGCCTCACGGTGATCGACGTGCCGGCGAGCGCGGGCGGGGCCGGCGGTATGGAGTACCCCACCCTGATCACCGGCGGCACCTTGGGTGCACCGCTCGAGAGCGGGCTGCTGGAGATGGTGGTCGCCCATGAGATCGGACACCAGTGGTGGCCGATGCAGACGGCCACCAACGAGGGTCGCGAGCCCTGGCTCGACGAGGGTCTCACCGAGTACAGCGGTATGCGCTACCTGCTTGAGACGGGCCGCGAGCTGAACCTCGGCCTCACACTCAGCGCGCCCGCCTACGAGCTGTCGAGTTACGCCGTTGCGCCGGAGGTCCCCTCCGATCAGCCCGCCTGGTCTTACGACACCGAGTACGCAGTGGCCGCCTATAGCAAGCCGGCCGTGGGATTGCTCACGCTGGAGCGGGTGGTGGGCACCGAGCGCTTCCGCGCTGCGATGGCGGCCTACCTCGCCGAGTGGCGCTACCGGCACCCCACCACGGCCGACTTTCGGGCCGCGCTCGAGGCCGAACTGGGCGATCTGAGCTGGTTCTTCGACGAGTTCATCGGCGGCACAGGAGTGATCGGCTACAAGGCCCTGCCGATCGAGAACCGGCCCGACGGTACCACGGTCCGTATCGAGCGCACGGGTGAGGTGCAGGTGCCGGCAGAGGCCCTCGTGCGCTTCGCCAGCGGCCGCGAGGAACTCGTGACGCTCGATCCGGCCAAGCGCGAGACCGTGCTCGAGTTCCCTGCGGGCGACCCGGTGCGAGCCGTTGAGGTGGACCCGGAGCACAAGCTCTACGCCGAGCTGGATCG
>DAOUGF010000297.1:0-5782 GCA_034429295.1 Chloroflexaceae bacterium | reverse complement strand
GTCGTCGGGATGCTCGAGCACCTCGACGATCCAGCCGGCGATCCGCTCCATCTCGGCCTCGCCCATGCCGCGGGTGGTGACAGCCGGCGTGCCGATGCGGATGCCGGAGGTGCGCACCGGCGGCTGCGGGTCGTCGGGGATGGCGTTCTTGTTCACCGTGATATGGGCGCGGTCGAGGGCGCGCTGGGCCTGGGCGCCGGTGAGGCCGAGCCCGGTGAGGTCGGCGAGCATCAGGTGGTTGTCGGTGCCGCCGCTGATCAGCTTGATGCCGCGGCGGGTGAGGCCCTCGGCCAGAGCCTTGGCGTTGCGCCGGATCTGGGCGGCGTAGGCCTTGAACTCGGGGCGCAGCGCCTCGCCGAAGGCCACGGCCTTGGCGGCGATCACGTGCATGAGCGGGCCGCCCTGAGTGCCGGGGAAGACCGACGAGTTGATCGCCTTGGCGTACTCCTCGTCCATCATGATCAGGCCGCCGCGGGGGCCGCGGAGCGTCTTGTGGGTCGTGGTGGTCACGATATGGGCGTGGCCCACGGGCGTGGGGTGCTCGCCTGCGGCGACGAGCCCGGCGATATGGGCGATATCGGCCATCAGCAGGGCGCCGACCTCGTCGGCGATCTGGCGCATGCGAGCGAAGTCGATCAGCCGCGGGTAGGCGCTGGCGCCCGATGTGATCAGCTTCGGGCGCACGCTCTTCGCCTTCGCCAGCAGATCGTCGTAGTCGATCTGCCCGCTGGCCGCGTCCACGCCGTAGAAGCTCACGTCGTACCACTTGCCGGAGAAGTTCACCGGGCTGCCGTGGGTGAGGTGGCCGCCGTGGTCGAGGCGCATGCCGAGGATCTTATCGCCGGGCTGCAGCAGGGCGGTGAAGACGGCGATATTGGCCTGGGCGCCGCTGTGGGGCTGGACGTTGGCGGCCTTCGCGCCGAAGAGCTGGAGCGCCCTGTCGATCGCGATCTGCTCGACGATATCGACGAACTCGCAGCCGCCGTAGTAGCGCTTGCCCGGCAGGCCCTCGGCGTATTTGTTGGTCAAGACCGAGCTTTGGGCCTCCATCACGGCCAGGCTAGTATAGTTCTCGCTGGCGATCAGCTCGAGGCCGTCCCGCTGGCGGGCCGCCTCCCGCTCGATCGCGGCGTAGATCTCCGGGTCGCTCTGGCGGAGGTGGTCGAGCATGGCGATCTCCTCATGATTGTGGGCGGCCACGATGGGCCGCCCGTACGACGTTGGATGGGCGACAGAGCGGCCACGATGGGCCGCTCGGGCGGCCACGATGGGCCGCTCCTACGGGCTTGGGTAGGGCGACGTGCCGGCTAAGACGGTTACCTGGGCGCGGGCGAGCAGGTCGCCGCGCCGGTTGATGTCGAGCACCTCGATCGTCACGGGGCGCCCACGCTGGTCGCCGATATCGAAATCCAGGAAGAAGCTCGTCGTCTCGCCCGGCACCCCCTGGACGCCGAAGATGAAGCTGGTGATGATCACGCCGCTAGAGTCGAGCACATTCAGCAGCAGATCGCCCTCGGAAGGATAGATGGCGGTGCGGCCGGTAACCTGAATGCGCGCGCCGACCCTGGCGCCGTTCTGCGGCGAGTCGATCGTGATCTGCTGGGCAGTCGTGGGCGCATAGCGCACCGTACGGACGCTACGGGCGATCGTGGCGCCACTGCGGGCGTCGCGCTCGGTCAGCTCGATCTGCACAGTGGAGCCGGCGGGGGCCTGGTAGGCGAGATAGACCGAGAAGCTGCCCACGCCGCCGGCCTGTTCGATCACGGCGAAGCTGCCGCTGGCCAGCTCGGCGCCGTTCGGCTCGTAGATACGGTAGTTCAATCCGCCGCCGGAGGGCAGGCGCGTGGTGCGGCCGCGCAGCCGCACCGGGCTGCTCACGATGGTGTTCTCGGCCGGCTCGTCGATAAGGATCTGCTGGCTGACGGGGAGCGGCGTGGGCGTGGGGAGCGGGGCGGCGCCGCGGCGGATCTCGTTGCCGAGCAGGCCGAGCAGGATATCGAAGGGCGGGCGGTTCTCGGGGTGATACTCCATGCGCCGCCGCTCGAAGTACTGCACCGTGTAGGTCCGGCCCTCCAACTCCTCAGTGATCTGGTCGGTCACTGGGTAGCCGAAGCGCTCCAGGCCGCCGTTGCGCTCCCAGTAGCTGAGGAAGCCACCGCAGAGGTAGTAGCCGGTCTCGGGGAAGCCGCGGCAGCCGGGCACGGGAGGGCCGAGCTGGCGGAACTGCCAGGGCCGGCCCTGCTGGGCCAGGCGCTCGACGCCGAGGCGCCCAGCGAGCACCCCGAGGCCCTGGTTGGTGTGGTCCTCCAGCCGGTCGCGCTCGAACCATTGCACCGGGCCCGTCCAGTTCTCCACCGTCTCGGTCACCAGCGGGGTGGTGGGGTAACCGAAGACCGGCAGGCCGCCGTTCTGTTCCCAGTAGCGGCGGATGGGGCCGCTGATACAGAAGCCCGTCTCGGGGAAGCAGCGGGCGTCCTGGGCGCGGGCAAGCGCAGCGGGGATCATGGCCAGGCCGATAAGCGCGATCAGGACGAGCAGTATGCTACGGCGCATAAGCACCCCTTTCTCAGTACCCCGCCGCTTTGTCCACCACGTTCAGCAGAGGCTCGCCGGCGCGGAAGCGGCGCAAGTTCTCGAGGAAGAAGGCGATCTGGCGCTCGCGCGCGCGGGGTGAACCAGCGCTGGCGTGGGGCGTGATCGTGACGTTCGGCAGCGACCAGAGCAGGCTCTCGGGCGGCAGCGGCTCCTGCTCGAAGGTATCGAGGGCGGCGCCGGCGATGCGCCCTTCCCGCAGCGCGGCGATCAGCGCCGGCTCATCGATGATCGCGCCGCGGGCGATGTTGATCAGATAGGCTGATGGCTTCATCGCCGCGAAGGCGGCCGCGTCAACCATGCCCCGCGTCTCTTCCGTAAGCGGCGCGGAGATAACGATAGCGTCGGCCTCGGGGAGCAGCGCGCGCCAGCCGTCCATGCCAACCACCCGCTCGACGCCTTCCACGGGGCGGGGCGTGCGGCGGCTGCCGAGCACCCGCATGCCAAAGGCGGCGGCGCGGCTGGCGATCGCCTGGCCGATCCCACCGATCCCGAGGATCAGCAGCGTCTGCTGGTAGAGCTCGCCGGGCCTGATGCTCTGCTCCCAACGGGCCTCGGCCTGAGCGGCGCGATAGCTTGGCAGGCTCTTGGTATGGCTGAGCAGTAGGGCGAGCACGAACTCGGCGATCGGGATGGCGTGGACGCCCGCGCTGTTGGTAACGGTGATATCCCGCTCTCGCACCGGCGGGATCAGCACATGATCCACGCCGGCGCTCGGCGTATGGAGCCAGCGCAGCTCGGGGGCGCGCTCAAGCACCCGTTCGAGGACTGGCTGGCCCGTCCACCAGCGGAAATAGGCCACGGCATCGGCCGGCTCGCCATCGAACTGGCCGTCGGCGTCAACCCAGCAGACAGCGAGCTCGGCGGGGAGCTGCGGGGCGAGCTGCTCGCGGATCTGGGCGGGGAGGATAATCTTCATGCAATGCAAAATGCAAAACGCTAGCGCTTAGGCCTTCGCATTTTGCACTAGCTAACGCTCTCTCCCGGCTTGAGGGCGATCACCTGGGTGTTCACACCGAACTCTTTGCAGGCCGCTTCGAGCGCGGCGGGCGTGCCGCTGAGCAGCGGGAAGGTGCCGAAGTGCTCCGGAATGGCGTAGCGGGAGCGGATCAGCTTGAGGGCGTAGGCCGCCTGCCGGGGGTCCATCGTGAAATGATCGCCGATCGGCAGGATCGTCAGCTCAGGCTGATAGAGGTCGCCGATGATCTGCATGTCCATCGTCACGCTGGTGTCGCCGGTGTGGTAGAGCGTGAAGCCGTTGGAAAAGCGCAGCACATAGCCGGCCTCGGTGCCGAGAGGGATGATCCGGCCATTTTCGAAGATCGAGCTGGAGTGGTGGGCGTTGGTCATGGTGGCGCGAACGCCGGCAACCTCCACCGTGCCGCCCTTGTTAAAGCCGACGAGCTTATCTTCGGAGATCCCAAGGCCTTGCAGGTACGGCAGCAGGTCGAATTGGCAGACAACGGTGCAGCCAGTGTCTTTGGCGACGGCGGCGAGATCGGAGATATGGTCGCTATGGCCGTGGGTGAGGAAGATGGCGGCGAGGTTCTCGCGCGCGCGCTGCTTGAGCGGCTCGGGGCAGGCAGGGTTCGTATCAACCCAAGCGTCGATAAGAGCGTTCTTGCCCTCGGGCGTGGTAAGATGGAACGTGCCGTGGCCGAGCCAGGTGATCGTCACACCTTTGCCGATGGTCGTCATAGCTGCGCTCCTTCGATGAGGCGCCTTACCTATGCTGGCGCGACCCTTGCGATGCGAGCAGTATAGCATAAGGGCGGCCACGGTCGTGCTAGGGTTGACATGGCTGCAGGATGCGGTATAATATACCCCAGGGGGGTACCGTGGCCCGCCCGAGTGCCTGTTGTTCGACGGGCCGACGGCCCTGAGGAGGTTAAGATCATGGCCAAGCCGATTCCGGTTACAGACGCCGAGTTCCAGGAGGTAGTGCTCAACTCCGAGCAGCCTGTGGTGGTAGATTTCTGGGCCCCCTGGTGCGGCCCGTGCCGGGTGATCGCGCCGATCCTCGATAAGCTGGCCGACGAGTACGATGGCCGCCTGAAGATCGCCAAGGTCAACACCGACGAGGAGATCGAGCACGCGAGCCGGCTGGGCATCCAGGGCATCCCGACGCTGATCATCTTCAAGGGCGGCAAGGAGGTCGCGCGGCTGATCGGCTCGCGCCCCGAGGGCCAGTACCGGGAGGCGTTCGACAAAGTGCTGGCGTAAACGGTATACTGTCGCTAGAAGGCGCCGGGCGCCCGGCCTGCCAGCAACTAAAGACGCCAGAGTACGGGGAGGCTGCCATGTCGGATCAGGTACGCTCGCTCTCGCCCAAGCGTCGTGACGACGTGCTGCTGCGCCTGCGGCGGATCGAGGGCCAGGTTCGCGGCGTGCAGCGCATGGTTGAAGAGGGCCGTGACTGCCGCGAGATCGTCATCCAAGTGGCGGCGATCAAGTCGGCTCTGGCCAGCGTCAACAGCCAGGTGCTGCAGTGCTACGCCAGCAATTGCCTGGGCGACGAGCAGCAACCCCGCGACCGCACGATCGCCGAGCTGATCGAGCTGTTCCAGGGGACGAAGTAGGGCTTTTGGATCGCGAGGTTTGGATCGCGAACAACGCGAAACGCCGCGAAGAACGCGAAACGAAGGCGCGAAGGTTAGAAACTGCGAACGCGAAAGGGATAGTACCCTTTCGCGTTCGTGCTTTCTCTAGTTCACACTTTCGTTTCGTGTTTTTCGCACCTTTTCGTGAATTTCGTGATCCAAACCTCGCGATCCAACCCCCTCGCTACTCCTCCCACCCCTGCTGCCGCGCCAACTCGCGCAGGCCGCGGGTCAGGGTCTCAAGCTGCTTGAGCAGCAGGCGCAGCTTGAAGGGCGCGCCCTCGTCGCTCTTCACCCACTTCAACAGATCGCCTTCGGCGTAGGCCCGCGCGAGCCTATCGGTCTCGTCCACCATCTGGTCGAGGGAGCGGATGCGGAACACCCTGGCCTTGTTCTGCGGCCGGTTCTCGATCGTCTCGTCCTCGACGCTAAGGTAGCCTCCATCGTCCGCGGGCTCGTCCTCGTCGTCCCAGAGGTCGGCGTCGCTCTCCTCGCGGTCCACCGCGCTCACACTCGTGCGGCTGAGGGGGCCGCCGCTGATGCTCACCTCGGGGCCTGAGGGAGTAGTGCGCAGCTGTTCGCCCGCCTCG
>DAOUGF010000296.1:0-7102 GCA_034429295.1 Chloroflexaceae bacterium | reverse complement strand
TCGCCAACCACCCTGGCCTGGTTGATGCAGCCGCTATCTTCTCGACTATTCCCCGCGCCGACCTGCGGGTGCTGGCGATCGCCAGACCTTTCCTGCGCGCGCTGCCCAATATCGCCGCCCACCTCTTTGCCGTCGGCGCCACCCCAGCGAGCCGCACCGCCGCCGTGCGAGCCGCCGCCCGCCATCTGCGCTCCGGCGGCGCCCTGCTCACCTTCCCCGCCGGGCGGATCGAGCCTGACCCGCTGGCGCTGGACGGCGCCGCAGACGAAGTGGCCTCCTGGTCGGAGAGCGTTGATCTGCTGGCACGCCTGGCGGGCGACGTCACGGTGCTCCCGATGATCGTGGGCGGCGTCATCTCGCCGGCGGCCCTGCGACACCCCCTGGTGCGGCTGCGACGCGATCCGGCCGATCAGCGCTGGCTGGCCGCCATTCTCCAGCTGATGTTCCCCGCTCTGCGCCGTGGCCGGGTGCGGGTGCAGATCGGCAGGCCGATCGTCGCCACCAGCGGCTCTGTGCATGGTGCGGTGCTCACGGAGGCCCGCCGCCTGATCAGGGAGGTAGCGCTGCCGTGAGCTGTCCCGTTCGCCACTGAGCCGCGCTGCTCGGCTGCCAAAGGCCATCAGCCGGCACGTCCTCCTCCCAGAGAAGGAACCTGCTATGTCCGAAGTCGAATATCGCTCCGTCGAGCGGGTCGCCGCCGCCAGCCTCCCAACCAGGTACGGGGTCTTTCAGCTCCACATCTACCACGACGGCGAGGGCCGCGAGCATCTGGCCCTTACTGTCGGCACCGTGGACGACGGCGCGCCGGTGGCGGCGCGCATCCACTCGGAGTGCCTCACCGGCGATGTCTTCGGCTCCTATCGCTGCGACTGCGGGGAGCAGTTGGAGCAGGCGCTGGCCCGGCTGCAGGCCGAGGGCCGCGGCGTCCTGATCTATCTGCGCCAGGAGGGCCGCGGGATCGGGCTGACAAACAAGATCCGCGCCTACGCGCTCCAGGAATCTGGCCTCGATACGGTCGATGCGAACCGCGCCTTGGGCTTCCCCGACGACATGCGCGACTACCGCGGCGCCGCGGAGATGCTCCGCGACTTGGGCGTGCGGGCCGTTGCCCTGATCACCAATAACCCCGATAAGATCGCGGGCCTCGAGCGCCACGGTGTCCACGTGGTCGAGCGGCTGCCGCTGCATGTGGCGCCGAACGTCCACAACCAGCCCTACATCGAGGCGAAGCGCACGCGGATGGGGCATCTGGTGTGAGGCCGGGCCACTTGGGCGCAGTGGTACAGCTTTCCACAAGTGAGTGGCTGGATGGGACGACCGACGACAGACGACCGACGACCGCAGCCTGCCCGATCATGGTCTGTCGTCGGTGATCGGTCGTCACTCAACGCCCTACTCACCTCCGAACTGCACAACTAAAAGCCGAGCCCGCGGGCCATCGCCGTCGCCGCAAATACCATCGCCACGACCAGGCCGGCCTGCAGATCGCTGATGAGCGCGAAGCGCCGAGCATTGCGCGTATCGAGCGGCTCGCCCCGAGCCGAGCGCACGCGCCAGCGGATGAGAGTCACCATCGGCCAGATCTCCAGCAGCAGCACCAGGACGAGCAGCCCCATCTTGATCGCGAAGGCGCTGCTCGCCAGATAGTAGGCGCTGCCCTTCTCCAATCCGCCGAACGCCCGCCAGAGCCCGCTGGCGATCCAGATCAGCGCCGCGATGCCCCAGAGCGCATCGGCCATGAAGACGCGCCGCAGCCCCTCCTTATCGAGCGGCCCACGCAGCGCTCGCCCGCGGACCCAGATCGCCCCCAGGCCGATCCCCAGAGCGAGCAGATGCAGCGCGGCAAGTATCCACCGGAGCAACATGTCGCCTCCTTGCACGATATATCCAGCTCCTCCCCACACTGTCAACCATGCTGTGGAGCCAGGGTTGCCGAGCCCCAGCGGATAGCGACGATCGCAGCTGCAACCACAAGGAGGCTGCCTGTGACGAGAGGGCTGTAGCCCGAGCCGTTATTGGGAAAGGAGAAGGTACTTACATCGATCATAGCGTGGAAGAGGATTGTGGCAAATACACTTTTGCCGGTGCCGGTATAGATCCAGTCAATGAGCACCCGTAGCGCAACCGTCGCCACGCACTGCCACAGCACCCAGTTGAGTGTGTGCCCCGCTTGCAGGTAGGGCACAACGTGCCAGAGCGCCCAGACCACTCCCACCACGATGCTGGCCCTGAGCACGCCCCAACGCTCCTGCAGAGGATCGGCGACGTACCCTGTCCAGCCGATCTGCTCGCAGGCCGCACTGAACAGGAAGACGAGGAGCAGGATCGCCACCAGCTCGAGGCGAAGTTGCGGCTCGGGCAACGGCATGTCGAGCAGACGCAGGAGCCCGTACGACAGCAACATGACCAGGGGCATCAGCCCGATGATCGGGAGATACCAGAGCCAATGTGGGATGCGCCTGTAATCTACAGCGCGCCTCAGCAGCGCCCTCACGCCATCAGAACCGGCTTCGCTGCGCACAAGCAGGAGCGCGGCCGCTGCGGGACAGATGAACATCAGCGCGCTCGCCGGCAAGTTCACCGGAAGCGTGCTCGATAGCCGCCCGCTGAACGCGCCCAATACCCAGAATGGAAGCGAAAAGAGGAATACCAGAGCGAAGAACTTCAGCGGTGACTTCATTAGCATGACGAGACTGAGCCGCCCTTTGTGACTGGGCGGGCGGCATATGCAAGGAGCTCATCGCCCGGCCTAGTGGCGCCCTTCTCGCCGTTGATGTACCGCACTTTGCGCAGGCAGAACTCCCGCTGCTCGTCAGTCTCAACCTGCGTGTACAACCACAGCCAATCGAGCGCCCGGTTCGAGTCCTCCTCAAGCGCCTGTTGCCAGAGCGCCTGCAGCCTGGTGTCGGTATGGCTCATCATATCCGCACTCTCAGCAGCGACGGCATGGCTCAGCGTGTTGGCCCTACCGTTCCTGGTACAGCATTCCACGAGTGAACTGCTGGTAGGGACCACCGACGACAGACGACCGACGACAGTCCGCAGCCTGTCCGGCCGTGGTCCGTCGCCTGTGGTCGGTCGTCGCTCAACGCCCTACGCACCTCCGAACTGCACTAATCGTGATTGACAATCAAACAATGACGACTATATACTGGGGCTGAGCATTAGTCCAATAGAAGAAGCTTACGCTTCCGATAAGCCAGGCTAATACGATGGAGCTCCGACAGCTGCGCTACCTTGTTACGATCGCCGAGGAGCAGTCCTTCACACGGGCGGCGGAGCGGCTCTACGTCTCACAGTCGGCGCTCTCCCAGCAGGTGAAGCAGCTGGAGGCCGAGCTGGGCGTGCAGCTGCTCGACCGTAGCGGGCGGCGCGTGCTGCTGACGCCCGCCGGCGAGGTATTGCTGCGCCACGGCCGCCGCGCGCTCTGCGCCCTGGACGAGGCCGCCGCCGAGATCGGCGAGCTTGAGGCCCTGCAGCGCGGCAACCTCCTGATCAGCGCGGTCGAGACCGTTGTCGCCTATGTGATTCCTCGCGCCGTCAGCCAGTTCACACGGGCCTACCCCGGCGTCCAACTGCGGGTTGAGGAGCAGCCCGACGAGGAGATCGAGCAGCGGCTGCTCGCGGGCGAGGCCGATCTGGGCATCGGCTTTGTGCCGTCGAAGCGCGAAGAGATCGAGAGCGAGCCGCTGTACGAGGAGCGGCTGTCGCTGATCGTGAGCGGCACCCACCCGCTGGCAGACCGGGAGCAGGTGCAGCTCTCCGAGCTCGGCCAGCTGCCCCTCGTGCTGCTGCCGACAAGCTCCTGCACCCGCAGGCAATGGGATACATACGCGGCGCAAGCCGGCATCACCCCTCCGATCCTGGTCGAGATGAACAGCATCCACGGCATCCTGCAGGCTGTCGTCGAGACCAACACCGCGACGATCCTCCCGGCGGTCGCGTCGTGCATCAGCCCCGTCGAGAGCCTGATCAGCATCCCGCTCGTCAACCCGACGCCGAGGCGCACGGTCGGGGTGTTCTACCGGCGCCACGGCTACCGCTCGCGGGCGGCCCAAGCCTTCGTCACGATCCTGCGGGAGCTCGCCCAAGCTATCGCGGAGGAGACACAGCATGCGGGGCACGCGGCGTAAGCCGAGCGGCGAGCGGCCCGCCTGAGCATCCTCAGCGCTGCTGGGGCGTGTCGGGCCTCGATTCCGGCGCGCCCTGGCGCTCAGCGATGGCGGCATCGACCGCGCTCTTGAACGCCGCCGCGCAGTCGTCCCAAGTTGGCAGCCGGGCGGCCTGCGCCAAGGCCGCGCGCCCCATCCGCTCCCGCAGCGAAGCGTCCTCGATTAGACGGCTGAAGGCTGCGACCAGGGCTGGCTCATCGCCCACGGGCACGAGCAGACCTGCCTCCGGCCCTACCAGGGCCGGCACCGGCCCCACGGCGCAGCCGACCACGGGCAGCCCTGCGGCCAGCGCTTCGGCGAAGGCGATGCCGTAGCCCTCGTAGTGCGACGGCAGCGCGAAGAGCGTGGCCGACTGGTAGGCCTCGGCGAGGACGGCATCGCTCAGCGGCCCGCGCACCACGACGCTCCAAGGCGGCGCCACAGCCAGCGCTGCGCGCACCTGGCCGGCGTAGGCCGGGTCAGGCTCCGTCTCCCCCACCAACTCCAGGCGCCACCCCGGCCGCGCGACTTGGGCCCAAGCCCGCGCCAGCTCAAGCACACCCTTGCGCGGAATCCATTGGGCGACACAGAGAACCATAGATGGTGGGTCCGCGTCGGGTGCCGGCGGCGGGGAGGAGGGGCGCCAGTGGGCGCGCAACCGATCGAGGCCACCCGAGGCGACAACGATGCGCTCAGGCGGTGCGCCGCGCCCAGCGAGGATGCGGGCGCCGTCGTCGCTCACCGCGATCAGGCGATCGGCCCGCAGCAGCGGCGCCTCGAACGCTAGCTCCTGCGCCTCCTGCGGGCCTGACCCGGCCGCCACCGCCGGCAGCTCGTGGACCATCGCCACCAGCGGGCGGATGGCGCGCCAGCCGTCGAGCCACGGCGCGCACACGGCCCTGGCGAGGGCATCGACCACCAGCGCGTCGAACGGCCTCGGGTCGAAGCGCGCCCCAAGCCCGGGCGCTGCGACCAGCTGCTCGGCGAGGCTCGCCCCGGCGACGACCAGCTCGGTGATCTCCACGCCGGCGGCTCGCAGCCGCGCGAAGACCTCGCGGTGGTAGAGGTAGCCGCCGGTGAGTCGGGCCGGGTTGCCAACCGTGAGGAAGGCGATCTTCACGGCAGCACGGCCTCGTAGGCGGCGTAGGCGCCAGGGTTCTCCCAGATCTGCACGCGCATGCTCACCAGGCCCAACCCGCTGAGCGCATCGCCGAGCCGGCGCCAGCAGTAGGCCGCCACGTTCTCAGCTGTGCTGTTGACGCCCGCCAACCCCGGAATCTCATCCAAGTCGCGGTAGTGGAGCTCGCCGATCAACACGGAGAGCGCGCCCTGGAGCGCCGTAATATCGAAGAGCGTCCCGTCAGGACGCAACTCCGCGCCCCGCACCGACACCTCAATCTTGTAAGTATGCCCGTGCACCCGCGTGGCGGGTCCGAAATCGCCCACTAACCGATGGGCGGCCTCGAACTGGCCGCTGACTCCGATCTCATACATCGCGCACCTCGTCGTAGGTAATGATCGCCTGTTGTGCCACGCCCTCGTCCGCCATCCGGTAGGCCTTCGCTATCTGGGAGAAGGGTAGGCTGTGGCTCACGAGCTCGGCCAGCCGCAGGCGCGGCAACAGGGCCGCCACGGTCGCCGAGCGCCGCCCGTGATCCCAGCGTGGGGCTACCTCTGGCGCCAGGCGGCCCACCTGCGAGGAGCGCAGCCTGATCCGCCCGCGGTGGAAGCGCGCGCCCAGATCGAGAGTCACCGGCTTGCGCCCGTACCAGGAGGCCACTACCACGGTGCCTTCGTCCATCACAGCGTCGATCGCGGCCTGCAGCGCCGCCGGCGCCCCACTCACCTCCACGGCCAGGTCGGCCAGACGCCCCTCGTTGAGCGCCCGCAGCTCGTCGGCTAGACTGGGGCCGGGGGCCAGGGCGGCATCGGCGCCGCACTCAAGCGCCAGGGCCCGGCGCTGGGCGTCCGGCTCAACCGCGATCACGCGGGTGGCACCGGCCAGCCGCAGCGTCTGCGCCGTCAGCAGGCCCACCACCCCCTGCCCGAACACCAGCGCCGTTTCGCCCAGGCGCGGCGCGGCGTCGTGGGCAATGTTCAGGGCCGTCTCGGTATTGGCAAAGAAGACGCCAAGGCCCGGCGGGAGCCCTTCAGGCAGCCTGGTGACGAGCCGGGCCGGCGCGAGGTAGATCTCCTGGTGGGGGTGGAGGGCGAAGACGTGATCGCCCGGCGCGAGCCCGTCCACGCCCTCGCCGATGTCAAGCACACGGCCTACGCTGGCGTAGCCATACTTGATCGGCAGGGCGAAGCTCCCGGCGAGCGTCGGAAGATCGAGGGGCAGGGCCGGGTCCACCTCGCCGCGGTAAACCAGCAACTCGGTGCCGTGGCTGATCGCCGAGGCGATGGCGGCGATCCGCACCTGGCCGGGGCCAGGCGGCGGGACCAGCTCCTCGCGCAGCTCAACCTGGCGGGGCGCGACGATCCAGGCTGCGCGGGCGACGATGGGGCCCATAGGCTCCTCCTGCCGGCCCGAGGCCGGCCTACTGACGCGGTGGGCGTGCGATTGCAGGCGGGCTCTGCCCCCTGAACCCCCGCCGGAGTGGGCGTTGCCCCCTCCGGACCTCCCCCAAACAGGAGGACCGTACTGTGCCAACGGCTGGCGGCGTACCCGGCTCATCGACGGGCTGAGCCATCCGCCTCGGCCAGCGGCGGATCTGCGGTCGGGGTGGTGTGCAAGCATTGGTTGTGCCAGGTGCTGAGCGACTGCGCGGTTGAGCGTCGGCACACCAGATCGTGCAGGGCGCAACCACCATAGCATGTGTCCTGTGCAGAGCTACGGCACAAGCCCGTGCCTGAGACGAGATAGCAGATCAACGGCTGCACGGCACTGGCCTCCTACTTGGGGTCCGGGGCAGCGCCCCGGCGCCGGACGCAGTGGCGCGAAGCGCTTG
>DAOUGF010000295.1:0-8272 GCA_034429295.1 Chloroflexaceae bacterium | reverse complement strand
TTTTGGCCGCCCCCTTCCGCTGCCGCGCTGCCGCTGCTGCTGATCCTGGTGCTCGTGGCCACAACGGTGAGCTACAACGCTCCGCTGAGGCTCCGTCTCCTGCCAACGGACGAGACCAGGCAAGTCTTCTACGATTTTCACGGCCTGGAGTGGGCCGATGACGGCCCATTCCGCTGGACCAATGGCAACTCACGGATCTGCTTTGAGCAACTCGGCCGCGTCAGTCGGGCAGTGCTGAACGTTCGCATTCTCGGCGCAGGTGCTTACGCCCTGGGGCGAGAGCACGTGAGCTTCTTCATCAACGACCGGCCCATCGTCACAGCACCTATCCAGGGGGTCACGCGGGTGTATCGCATGCACATCGGCGATGCGCTCGCCACGCGTGACGACGACTGCCTGCGGATCGTCAGCGATGCCGCGCCGATCTCAGGAGATGTGCGGACGCTTGGGGTACCGTTCGCCGGCCTCACGCTCACCTCGGCCTCGCCGAGCGACCTGACCTGGCCGGCGCTGGCTCAACTCGCCCTTAATCTCGCGGTCGCCGCCCTGGCCTTCTCGCTGCTCCGCCAGCTCGGGGTGGCCGCCTGGTCGGCGCTCATAGGCGTGGGCAGCATAGCCACGCTGATAGCCATCGCTATCCAGCTAGAGCTCACTGTACCCGGGCTCGGCCTGGCACGGCACATGCTCCCCATCGCCGCCGGCCTGGCCGCGCTATCGGGTGGACTCGCCGCGCTACGAGCGATACGCCAGCGGCGAGCCACAGCGCCGCTGCTGGTTTGGGATCTCCTCGGGATGGCGTTCTGGGGCGTGGTGCTCGTAGGGGTGACCTGGCTGCTTCAGAAGCTGCTGGGCTTAAGCGGGATGTGGCCGCTGAAGGCGGGCTTCTTCCCGAGCTACACGCCCCTTGCGGTGCTGCCGGTCGCGCTCTTCGCGCTCTGGGCGTGGCTGGTGCTGCGCGGGCTCGATAGCAAAGCCCAATGGGGCTTTGCCCGCTCTGCCGCTCTGGTGCTGCTCGGCGGGCTGGTGCTGGCGGTGGCGCTGCGGGCCAGCGTTCGCGGCTGGGCAAGCCTCTTTCTGACTTTCACGGACAATCCGTTCGAGTATATCAGCGATGTGCCCCGCGTCGGTGATGACCCGGCGAGCTTCCTGCGGCACTTTGTCGCTATCAAGAGCGAGCTGGCGTTGCACAGCAGTACCCATCCGCCGGGCGCCATTCTGCTGCTCTGGGCGGTGGCCCAGCTTTTTGGGGCCGGGCCTGTGCCGGCAAGCTGGGTGGCCATTATCCTGAGCGCCCTCGCGCCGGCGGCGGCGCTATGGGCGGGCCACCGACTGGGCGGGCCACGCTTGGGGCTGCTCGCAGGCGCCGTGGCGGCCGTCATGCCAGGCCAACTCGTCTACGGCGTCACCTCGATGGACGGCGTCTTCAATATGCTCCTCGCCTTAGGGGCAGCGGCCTTCCTGATCGCGCTAGAGCCCGGAGCGCGGCCATGGGCGGCGGTCGCCGCTGGCGTTCTCATCGCCGCAGGGCTGTTCTTCACCTACGCCGCAACCCAGCTGTTCTTCTTTGGCGCCACTATCGCCATCGTCGCCCTCTGGCGTGGCTGGCGCGAGATGAGCGGGCCAGCTGCGGCGCGCCTCGCGCGAGCGGCACTCCCCGTCCTGCGCCAGGGTCTAATCGCGGCCGGCGTTATCGCCCTCATCTACCTGGGGCTGTTCCTCGCCACTGGCTTCAACGTCGTGGAGGGGGCCTTGCGGGCGACGGCGATCAACGCGGAGGTAATGCGCTTTGTGAAGACGCGGCCATTTCTGCCGCCCAGCCTCTCGTACTACACGCTCTTTCTGATCGCGAACCTCCTGGCCTTCAGCTGGTACCTGGGACCGTGGGGGCTCACCGGCGCGAGCGGAGCGGGGATGGCTGCGCTTCGCTCCGGGCCGCGGGACGGCATGGGCGCGCTCGCTGCGGGGTTGGCGGCCCTGGTGGCGGGCATGGCGCTGAGCGGGCTCTTCAACCGCGAGGTCGAGCGCATCTGGGGCTTCACCTACCCGCTGGTTGCCGTGCTGATCGCCCGCCACGCGCTGCAGGGCGATGAGCAGCAGCAGCGCTGGCGCGCGGGCTTGTTCCTCGCTCTGGCATTTGGCCACGGGCTTGCGATCCGGGTGCTGCTCAACACATTCTGGTGAAGCGTGCATCAGTGGCGGGCGAAGCAGTACACATCCTGCGCCGCGCGAGCGTCTGATACAGGCCTTCAACACCTATGCGCATAGCATTCCACTCGATCGGCCCTCGCCCTCGCGCTGGCCTTCGCCGGCTGCAGCCAGCCTGCTTCTCCGGCATCAACCGAGGCGCCAACCCACCGCCCCTGTCGCAGCCGGTGTGCTTCCAGCGCCCCTGCTCTTTATCACCGATCAGAACGAGAGCGCGCGGATGGAGGTTGACGGCACAACCGTCACGACCCTCACCAACGAGGACAACTTCATCTGCGCCTTCCCTATCCCCGTCCGCCACCGCTCTGCCCTGTGCCCATTGCATGGCCCGCCGCCGGTCGTTGGCCAGATGTGGCGGGATGAACCCTTCCAGGTACAACTCCAGCGTGAATCCAGATTGCCACGGCTGTCGGCGCCAGCCGAAGGCGGCGACATCGGTCTGCACTCAGATGATCCAGCGCTGCTCTGGGCGGCACTCCAGGGCATCCACGATCCCGCCCGCGTAGCGGTACGGCAGCCTCACCTCCCAGCCGCTGGCGATCAGGAGGGGAGCAAGCACCCGGCGGCAGGCGTAGTCCTGCTTCGGGATGCGGCGCAGGGCGATGATTCTGCTCCAGATCGCCCACCCCACCTCGGGCGTCTGCGTCTCGCGCAGAACGGCCTCCGCCAGATCGCCATAGGCCGTGGTGCGGCGGCTGAGCGCAAGATAGGCGCGCACCTCTGCCCGCAGCGCACTGGAGCCCAACTCGGCGGCGGCGCGGGCGAGCGCGTGCTGGCTGGTGAGGATCGCCCCCAGCTCGTGGAGCCACTCTAACTCCCGGCGACAGTCGTCCCGACCCATGCGGTAGGCGACAACCGCGTGAACCTGCTCGTGGAGCAGCGTCTCGATGAAGCGCAACTCGGCGTGGGGCCCCGCGCAGGCCACGTCCATCTGGACGGCACAGGCGTCCAGCCAGGGCACGTACTTGCCGGCCACTTGGGCGCCGAAGGAGCCGACCGCGCCGTAGGTAGGCCGCGCCGGCAGCACATCCCACGCCGCCAGGTAGGCGACCGCCCGCGCGGCCAGCGGCCCATAGGGCGAGGCCAGGAACGCGGCGAGCCAGCGCTCGTACTCCTCTGCCTGTGCGATAACGCGCTGTTGGTACGCCTCGCTCTGGAGCAGCCGCCGCAGCATACGGTGAAAGGCCCGCACGGGCGGGAGCGTCATGTTGTGCCGAACCAGGATACGACCCATCTCGCCGTTGACACGACTGCAGAAGAGCACGAGGCGCTGCCCATCACCGTAGGCGATGACACGGGGCATCAGGGCACTGCAGA
The DNA here is from genome assembly GCA_034429295.1 of Chloroflexaceae bacterium. Classification (GTDB taxonomy): domain Bacteria; phylum Chloroflexota; class Chloroflexia; order Chloroflexales; family Chloroflexaceae; genus OHK40. Next base: position 4,750 of record DAOUGF010000295.1, on the reverse strand, counting down.
AGGCGTTGAACTGCTCCCGGTCGCGCAGGTGCCCGTGTAGTTGCCAGGCCGATAGGGCGACGAAGCACTTCGCCACACCCGCCGGCGAGATGATGAACGGTAAGGCGCCGATGGTGAAGCGTGCCACAGGCCACTCCCGCGAGCTCACGACAGGTGGTAGGAGCCCTATTGTAGTGAGCTTATACCGGTGATGGAGGATGAAGCCGCAGCACCGCGCTGCGGCTTCATAGAGAGATCTCGTGGTGTGGCTCTACGCATGTGCAGGGCGGGGGGTGATGGTGATCTGAAGCTGGGGAAGCAGATCGTAAGGGATGCCCTGGAAGGCGATGCAACCAGCGCTGTTGGTCTTCCCTTCAGCCGTCTGCGCCTCGTAGTGGAGCGTGACGTGGTGACCGTCCTGCGAGTAGGGATCGCGGTCTGGGGCGATAACAGTGATCCTTACCTCGTAGAGCCGATGCTCCGGCTCCTTCAGGGCGAAGTCGATGGCGACAGTGATATCGTCTGAGGTCGTGTTCAGCTCGTACCTGAACTCCTCGGCAGGTTCGGATTGCTCCTCTGGGCCCGTGAGATCGTCGCCGTCTACTGGCCCGTGGGAGCGGAAGGCGCCGCCCAACGAAGGCTGCCGCATCGCTGCGTGCAGCGCGTCGGAGAACTCGATCAGCAGGCGCCGCAACTCCGCGGTCACGAACTGGACAACAGTGGCGATCCTTGAGGGCTGCTCGGCGTCTGGCAACAGCGGCTGGGCGATGAGCTCCGGCGTCACCGCACTCTGTTCCTGCGGGAGAGTGCCGGCCGCGGTCGCGTCGAGCAGCTCCAGCAGTTCCTCCAACTCTTCGCGGCAGGCGGCGCATCCATCGAGATGGGCCTCGAGCGCGCTCCACTCGCTGGGTATCGGGCCGCCTTGGAGGCAGATGATCGCGAATTGGGGGAGCTGGCTGCGGGGGTGTGTGAGCTCTGCATGTGTGGAATGGCCCCCTGACGGCATGGGGTGTGGCTGCTTATGCATTGCCGAGCTCCCTCTCCTCACAGATCGTAGGGCGGATCGTGTGAGGCGGCTGTTCGCCGTCGAGTAGCGCCTCATTGTATGCGTAGATGCGGAGGTCAGGGTCGCCCTTGAGGCGGCTGAGACCACGGGAGGTCATGGTGCGCGCGTGGCCCACAGTGAGCTTGAGGATGTCGGCGATCGTGGTATAGCTCAGGTTCTCCATCAGCCGAAGCCAGGCGGCATAGAGCTGGATCCGCGCGCGCGGGGAGCGCGTGAGCGCACGCTGAAATGCCCGCACGATCTGCTCGCGCTGCTCCTGCAGCTCGGCCTGTATGGCCGGATTATAGGCGATCCCGCGCTCGGGCAGCTGCCCATGACCATTGCTGCCGCCGTGCCCACTCTCATCGGCCTCCAGCGGGACCCATGGCCCAACTCTGGCTCGCCACAGCCGCACGGCGTTCCGCACATGCTGCAACACGATCGCTATAAATGCCCCGGCTACCTCGGGGCCGGCGGAGGCCAGGCCGGCAACATGGCGGCAGTAGAGCTCGCTGAGCGCCTGGACGGCGATCTCCTCCCGCTCATCGGAGGAAAGCTCCGGCCCGTAGCGGGCGGCGGCCCGGCGAGCGTAGCGGTGCAGCTCGAAGTAGGCGCGCCGCTGGCGCTCCTCGTCCCGACTGTCAGAGAACGCCAGGTAGAGCTGCTCTGAGTAGAGGCGCAGTGCGGCGGCCTCCATGGGGCTGGCGTGGCCGCCCGCGGCCCGGCCGGCGCGCCGCCATGGTCTGGCGGGCGTATCAGCGGCCGGAGCCTGCGCCTCTGGCACGAGGGCGAGCGCCACCCGTCGAGCCAACTCCTCGGCGCTAATGAGCTGCCAGTCGTTCTTGCTCAACATGTTTGCAACGGTCGTGTAGATCGTGTGCTGATCCAGGGGAGGGCCTGGCTCAACGTCAATCATGGGTTGATGGCCTCCACAATGGCGAGCTTACGCCGATGTTGTGGGTGAACCCGCCGCGATTGAAAATAGCCGGTAGTACTCGACGCGCCCGCTCTCCGGCTCCTCCTCGCACGTCAACTTCGGCGCCGTCTCCCCGTTAAGTGGCGTGGCGGCGTAGAACGCCCCCGGCGGCACATAGGTGGGTAGCTGTTCCCATTGTCTGTCGTCGAAGTTAAAGCGGTGGATCACCAGCAGGTTGTCCTCTTCAAGCGCGCCTGCGTCGAAGTACATGACGATCGTTGGCCGCTGTTCCAGGGCGACTCGCTCAGCTGCGGCGACGCTGAAGAGGTAGCTGGCCGGCCGGCCGACCTTTTTGCCCTCCTCCTCGAAGCCGGCGTAGTTGCGGGTGGTGACGATCGGCTTGTTGTAGTACTGTTTCCGTGCCTCCGGGCCCTGGTTCGCAAGCTCCTCGTCCAGGGCCGAGAAGATCATCAGGTTGCCGTCGGAAGAGCCGGCATTGATCGGCGCGCCAGAGCCGCGGACAGTTGTTGGCCCGTTGCCGCCGTACGAGAATTCGGCCACCCAGCCGATCCGGCTACCGCGCTCAAAGGCCACGAGTCCATCCATATGCCTGATTGGATAGCTCCCACTTGTTCGTATGTCCTTGCCGTTCGGCGCGACCACTAGCGGCTGAGCGTCCTCGCCCGGTGTCGCCAACCAGATCTGATCCCGGGTATCGTCAATGATCCGTACCCTCACCTTTATTTGGGGCAGCTCGCCGCTCACCGTCGCGCGCTTGTCCTCTTCTGGTGTGATCGCGGACGGGATCACTGCAACCACCGGCGGGTCGATACTCGACGAGTCGGACCAGTCTGGATCCTTGAGCTTGGCCTGCTGCTCCTCAATTGTGGTAACACGGTTGCTCCGGAGCCCATGCGGACGGGTTGCGCCGCTATCACCGGGTTCGATCCCGATCGCCAGGAGCTGGTCCCCTGCCTGTGCCCCAAGGAGCTGAAAGCCTGCGCCCTGTTCGCCGCCGATCAGCGTGGCCGCTCTTGCCTGGTCGTCGATGCTACCCTGGGCGATGATTTGTAACTGTTGTTCGTTCCAACGGTAGCTGTAGAGCCAGCAGTGGTCGAGCTCAAGCGTATCCACGTTACACCAGCTCTCCTCGCCGCGGTGCGTAGACTGCTCCTGATCGGGCGGCTGTAGTGAGCCGTCAGGCATGCAGAAAAACCTGGGCAGCGGGAGCGGGAAACTGTGTGGGCCGGGGTTGTAGTTCGTGAGTCGATCCCGGATGGACGGGAACTTCTTCTCAACCTCATTTAGGATACGCTCAAGGAGCTTGTTGGCCCGCTGGGTTTGCTCGGCGCGCTGGAATTGCCCTAGGTGCGGTACCAGTTCGTCGCTATCGAGAGTCTCCATGATTGTCTGGAGCGCAACCATGATCCGTGGCACGACGATCTCCAGGGCTTCAGCTTCGACGCCGTTGGTCTGTTTGTGTAAGCGGGGCCCATCGGAAATCTCATACACCACTATGGGGGCATCGATATACTCATCGTGTAGCCCCAAGGCGTAGTGGGCCCACTCGTGGGCGATAGCGCGGTAGCCCGTTGTCTCGTTCCACGGGATCAGGATGCGACTATCTTTACGCCAGATGCCGCGCCCAAGCCTGATCGGCGAGAACTTCGCAGGGTCGGTCAGCCCACCCACCATGCTCCGCGGGTGAAAGCGGTTCGACGCCAGGATCTGGATGTCGGCCTTGGACAAATGCTCCGGGCCGGCGAAGACCACCTGGCCAAAGGCGGCGCCGCCATTTGTTGCATCGTAGAGCGTGTCCGAGGCTGAGCGGAAGGCGCGCATCAGGGTGTCGAGCGTCTGATAAGAGGGCCGCCACTCCAGAGCGACGATCACATGGAAGAGATAGACGGGCCCGGTGGGGATGATCTCCTGCTGCGCGAGCGTTTTTGGCGGGGTACCGATCACTTGTACGTCCCCCAACTGCCAGCGCTCATCAAGTGTGAACGGGGGAATCTGGGCAAGGTGGGGGAACTCCGGCGTAACAAGTGCCTCCGTCTCGCTTGGCGCTACGGCTCGGAAGGCGTGGCTGCCCTGAGCGCCCCCGACGCGGTGCGCCTTGTCACCCTCTTGGGACGAGGCTGGCGCCTTGCCATCCTCTGGGAATGGGGTTGGCATCTCTAATCTCTCGCCTAGCACCGTTTGGGAAGAGTTAGGCTTAATGGTCGCCTGTATGTTGCTTGGCGCGATATGGGGAGACTTAGACTGAATGGTCACCTTGACCGCTGTGCCATCCGGGTTATACAGCCGGCTGGCCATCTCCAACGAGGACTCATCCGGCGTGCGAGTGGTGACTTCGGTCGAGGTGGCGGTCGAGGTAACGGCTGATCCGTTGTTCTGGCCGGTCATACCCTCTCCTCTCATTTCACTCCGCGCGCTTTGCCAGAGCCGATCACACACATCGCTATCGGGGCCCTTGATCGCCGCGCCATCGTTGGCGCTGCGCGTCTGGTATCCTTGGGCGCAATAGTGGGGCCGCACCCTCCTGTTGGCCGCATGATCGCTAGCTGCCAGGGTAGCGGCCGCACGGTAACCGCTCTACGCTCTCCATCGACCTATATCAGAAAAGGCCTCAGGTGTTACACTTCAATCTGCGTCTGTCTTGTATTCACTAGGTTCATGTGATCTCGCACCCTTGCGTGCGCGTCGATCCCGGCTTATGGCCGCCCGATCAGGATGAAGTGCGCCCAGTACTCCGGGCGCGCAAACGGGACGTCGCTAGGTGAGCCGCCAGCCGGAAGCGGCGGGTAGCC
>DAOUGF010000294.1:0-11837 GCA_034429295.1 Chloroflexaceae bacterium | reverse complement strand
CCAGCAACTCCTCGTGGCTGTAGCCGCTGAGCTGCTCCAGGGCCAGGTTCGCGTCGAGGATGCCGCCGTCGGCGTCGAGTAGCAGCACGGCGTCGCTGGCGTGCTGGAGCAGGGCGCGGTAGCGGGCCTCCGATTGGGTAACGCTGCTGTAGAGCCGGGCGTTCTCGATTGCGATCGCGGCTTGGGCGGCCAGCAGCATCAGCAACTCCTGGTCAGCCTCGGTGAAGGGCGGGCTGGTGCGGACTTTGGCTGCGTTCAGCACGCCGAGCACTCGCTCGCCGGCGAGCACCGGCACGGAGAGGGCGGAGACAATCTGGTCCTCGAAGAACTCGCCCCGCAGATTATCGGCGGGCGGCGTCACCTCGCCATCGGCGCCGATACGGACGGGCTGGCGGCGGGCGGCCACGGCGCCGGCGAGGCTGCTGCGCATCGGCACGCGGTGCCCGACCTTCACGTGGGGCGGCAGGCCGGAGCAGGCGACGATCCGCAGGCGCTCGCCATCCTCCTCGACCAGCATCAGCGAGGCCCGGTCGGCGTCGAGCTCGGCCCGTACCGTGGCGATGATCTGGTCCTGGAGCCGCGGGAGATCCAGCTCGGCGAGCAGGCGTTCGCCGACGCGGACCACCGGGCGCAGGGCGGCCACCCGGTCGCTGGAGCGGGCGGCGCGGCGCTCGTGGGCGATCTCGAGGGCCATGGACCGCAGCTCCTCGCGTGAGAAGGGCTTGAGCAGCAGCCCGCGGGCGCCGAGGCGCATAGCGCGGGCTGCCTGCTCCACCGTGGCGTTGCCGCTGATCAGAAGAATCGGTGCCTGGACATGACGATCCCGCAGCTGCTCGAGCAGGCTGAGCCCATCGAGGTCGGGCAGGTAGATGTCGAGGAGCACAAGATCGTAGCTGCGCGCCAGGAGGGCCTCGAGCGCAACCAGGGGTGAGCCGAGGGCCTCCACCTCGAAGCCTGCGCGGGAGAGAGTCTCCGCGCAGAGCTCCCGCAGGTCGGGATCATCGTCGATCACTAGTGCGCGGCCGGAATGTTGGTTCATAGATCCTGCGGGGCGGAACGGGCGCGGGTCTTGCCCGGTCGCCCGTGCTCGACCCATTAGGCCTTGGAGCGGCGCTCCAGCTCCTGCCAGATCGCCTCGACAGCGAGGCCCTGGTCTTCCAGCAGCACAAGGCTGTGGTAGAGCAGATCGGCCAGCTCGTAGGCCAACTCGGCGTGAGAGGCGTTTTTGGCGGCGATGATCACTTCGGCCGCCTCCTCGCCGATCTTCTTGCCGATACGGTCCACGCCGCCGTGGAGCAGCTTGGCCGTGTAGGAGCGCTCGGGGCTTGCGTCGCGCCGCTGGCGGATGCGCTCAGCCAGCCGGGCCACGATTGCGCTCGGCGGCGCGGCGCCAGTGGCGGGGGCGCCCGCGAGGTCGCGATGGAAGCAACTGGGCTCTCCGGTGTGGCACGTGGGGCCGGCCGGCTCGGCCAGCACAAGCAGCGCGTCGCCGTCGCAGTCCTGGCGCACGGCCACAAGGCGCAGGATGTTGCCGCTCGTCTCTCCCTTGCGCCAGAGCGCCTGGCGCGAGCGGCTCCAGAAGGTGACGAGGCCCGTCTCGTGGGTGAGGCGGAGGGCCTCTTCGTTCATGTAGCCCAGCATCAGCACTTCGCCGGTGCGGGCGTGCTGCACAATGGCGGGGATGAGGCCGTTCTCGTCGTAGTGTAGGGTCATTGCTCTTCTCAGCGGGCGGCCACACGGGCCGAGGTTGCAGTGCGGCCGCACAGGGCCGCCCTTACGGCAGCCCCGCTGGCTAGTGGCGGAAGTGCCTGCGCCCGGTGAACACCATCGCGGCGCCCGCGGCGTCAGCAGCGGCGATCACCTCGGCGTCGCGCAGCGAGCCGCCGGGCTGGATGATCGCCGTGGCGCCGGCCTCCAAGGCGGCCTGAACACCGTCGGCGAAGGGGAAGAGGGCGTCGGAGGCCACCACGCTGCCCTTGAGCGAGAGCCCGGCCTGCCGGGCCTTCCAGACGGCGAGGCGCGAGCTGTCCACCCGGCTCATCTGGCCGGCGCCCACCCCGAGGGTGCGGTCGGGCCCAGCGTAGACGATCGCGTTCGACTTGACATGCTTCACCACGCGCCAGCCGAAGCGCATGGCCTGCCACTCCTCGTCGCTGGGGGCGCGCTGCGTGACCACGCGGGCCTCCTCAGCGGCGAGCGGGTCGCGGTCGGCCACTTGGGCGAGCAGGCCGCCCGGCACGCTGCGCAGCAGGAGCTCGCCTGCAGCGCTCACTGGGCGCAGAGCCTTGAGCAGGCGAAGGTTCTTCTTCTTCTGGAGCAGGGCGAGCGCCTCGGGCGTGAAGGCGGGGGCGATGATGATCTCGGTGAAGATCTCGGCGATCCGCTCGGCCAGCGCCAGGTCGAGCGGGCGGTTGGCGGCGATGATCCCGCCGAAGGGCGCATCGCGGTCGGTGGCAAGAGCCTTCTCCCAAGCCTCGCTGAGCGTGCCGCCCACACCCACGCCGCAGGGGTTGGTGTGCTTGATGATCGCGACGGCGGCGGCCTCGTCGGCTGGGAACTCCTCGATCAGCTCGGCGGCGGCGGCGGTGTCGAGGATGTTGTTGTAGGAGAGCTCTTTGCCGTGGAGTTGCTGGAAGTGGCTGTGGAAGGTGCCGTAGAGGGCCGCCGGCTGGTGTGGGTTCTCGCCGTAGCGCAGCGCCTGAGCCTTGGGCAGGGAGAGGGTGAGCGTCTCGGGCAGCTGTTCTTCGGCCAGGTAGGCGGCGATCGCAGCGTCGTAGCTGGCGGTGTGGGCGAAGGCTTTGGCGGCCAAGCGGCGGCGCAGCCCCTCGGCGAGCCCGCCCTCGCGTAGGCCCGCGAGCGCCTCAGGGTAGTCGGCCGGGTCCACCAGGGGGAGCACGTGGGCGTAGTTCTTGGCGGCGGCGCGGAGCAGGGCGACGCCACCGATATCGATCTGCTCGATGGCCTCGGCGATGCTCACATCGGGGCGGGCGACCGTCTCGCGGAAGGGGTAGAGGTTGACGACGAGGATGTCGATCGGGGCGAGGCCATGCTCGCTGAGTTGTGCCATGTGGGCCGGCAGGTCGCGGCGGGCGAGCAGGCCGGCGTGGATGGCGGGGTGGAGCGTCTTCACGCGGCCGTCGAGGATCTCGGGGAAGCCGGTGACGGCGCTGACGGCCAAGGCAGGGAGCCCGGCCTCGGCGAGCAGGCGCTGGGTGTTGCCAGTGGAGATCAGCTCGATGCCGAGGGCGTGCAGGGCGCGGGCGAACTCGACCACCCCCGACTTATCGTAGACGCTGAGTAAGGCGCGCACACAAGCTCCTGAGCAGACTACAAGGCGCAGAAAACCCCACCCTGGCGACGGGCGGGGTCGCGAACGGCGCTATTCTACCATATCTTAACATGCGTGGCACCGCAGCTAACGGCGGGCCACTAGCGCTGCCGCGGCCTGCCCGTGGCGGCCATTCGCCGGGGACGCAGGGGCTGCCTACTCGCTGTCGGGGTTGGGCTCCCGCAGCTCGATCAGGCCGCTCTGAAGCATCTGGGCGATGATCTCGCAGGTGCGGAACTCGCCGAGGCCGCTGCGTAGGGCGATCTGGCCGACGCTATTCTTACCGTTGACCATCGTAAGCACCCGCCACTCCTCGGCGGCGACATTGATATCGCTGGAGCCGGCGGGCGGGTTAGGCACGAGGCGCGGGACGAGGGAGAGGGAGGGGACGTGCTGCTGGATGCCTGCCCAGGCATCCTGACGCATCACGCCTTCCATGATGATCACCTCGTTCGAGATGTGGATCGTGGGCGTCTCGAGCTGCCTATCATCGTAGAAGCGGAAGGGGCCCGAGCTGAGGGTGAAGAAGGTATAGACAGCCTCGAGGGGCTGGTGACCGGGGAGGCTCGCGCCGATGATCTTCCCGTCGCGGAAATACAGCCAGCCCTCGAGCGTCTGGTCGCTGCGTTGCCCGCGGATATGTACTCCGCCCGACTGCTTGCTCAGCTGGACAAGCTGGATCAGATCGGTCAGAGGAAACTCGCTCAAGTCGCCTGCGAGAGCCATAAGCTTAGAGCTTGCTGATCACTGCCCGGCTGATGCCGCGCAGCGTCTCGAAGACCCCGGTGCCGGTAGTAGCGACGGCCTCGATCCGCAGCCAGTTCATGCGGGTAACGCCGAGGAAGTGGTCCATCGTCTGCACCGAGGCGAGCACCTCTTTAGGCAGGTCGCGCTTATTGTACTGGATGACGATCGGGAACTCGGCGAACTTCTTGTTCTGGCGGGTGATATTCTGGGCCAGCTCCCGCAGGGAGTTCACATTCTCCTGCATCTTGTTCTTGTTGGAGTCGGCCACGAAGACCACGCCATCGGCGCCGTTGAGCACAGCCACGCGGGTGCGCTCGTAGAGCACCTGACCCGGCACCGTGTAGAGGTGGAAGCGGGTCTGGAAGCCACGGACCTTGCCGAGGTCGAGGGGGAGGAAATCGAAGAAGAGAGTGCGCTCCGTCTCGGTAGCGATCGAGAGCAAATCACCCTTGACATCTTTCGGCACTTGGCTATGGATGTACTGCAGATTCGTCGTCTTCCCGCACATACCGGGGCCATAGTAGACGATCTTGCAGTGAATCTCGCGTGCCGCAACGTTGATCAGCGCCATAGGTCCTCTCGCATGCCGGTTCAGGGGGGGCGGCTGGTTGGCGGCCGGCGCGGCCCGGCGTGGGCGCGGCGCTGCTGGCCGCGGGGCGACGGGCGTGAGGGGCCGGCGGCCGGCGCCGCGGCTAGTCGCGGAAGAGCAGGTCGATGGTATCTTCCATCGAGGTACGGAACGAGGAGCCGAGCACCTCGTCACGCGCTTTGTGCTGCTGCCGGACACGCTCAAGCACAGAGGCAAGCTCGTCGGTGGCCTTCTTGGTGAGCACCTTGACCAGGCCGATATGAGTGCCCTTGTTGAAGATGATGCAGAGGATCCACTGCTCTTCGATCAGGGCAATGAAAATATTCTCGCGCACGCCCTGCTGGAAGGAGGCGCGGAAGTCGCGCTCGCGGAGCAGCTTGGCGACCTCGCGTGAGGAGGCGAAGACGCCGGCGATCAGTGCGCCGAGGGCGGTAATATCCTGGCGATCGCCGTCGCCCTTGGAGGAGATCACCTGGCCGCTCTTATCGAGCAGCAGCGCGTAGTCGCTGCCCGTATCCTCGACGAGCCGGCCGAGGCACTCCTCGATCTGGCCGAGCTCTTCGGTGGGGACGATGATACTAGTCAGCTGTGGGTCCATCGCGGCCTACCTTCAATCTGGAGCTTGTGAGGCGTCGGGGTCGCACACGTCAAAATTATAGCATATAGGAGTTTAAATCGCGCCCAAGGCCTCGGCGATCTCCTCGCGGTGCTTGGCAGCGAGGAAGCGGACATAGCCGAGATCTTCGCGGGTATTGGCCAGCAGCAGCAGCATGGCGTCATCGCTGATCGGCTCGATCAACACGATCCCGTTCTCGTACTCGAGCATCGTCTGGATCGTGTCGCCCTTATCGATCTCGCGAGCGAGGGCGTCGGCCATTGCCAAGCCATTGGAAGCAACCGCGCAGATCGCGTCCACATCAACGCCGGGGCCGGCGGCACTCTCGATCAGCAGCCCGTCGGTGGCGACCACGGCGGCGAGTTCGACGCTCTCGACGCCGCGGAAACGATCCAGCAGCTCGCTTAGCTTACTGCTCGTCATGGATGCTCTCCGCTACGGCGCCCGGCGCTGTGGGCGCAGTATGGCACATTATACACGGTGGGCCAACAGCAGTATGACCGGAGGGTGCGTGGTGCGTATCTTGTATCGCGTGGCGCAAGGATGTTGGGTAGGTAAGGTGCAATACACTCGATGCACTACGTGCCACAGATGCTACATGTCGGCGCCGTTGCTGCGCTCGCGCTCCTTCGGCGGACGGCCGGTGCGGATGTTGCGCAGCGAGTGGATGGTTGCGGCGATCGCCCGATCGGCCCAACCGTAGATGGTAGGGCGGCTCTTGGCCAGATCCTCGGCGATCTGGGTGACATTGGTGCGATACTCGGGATCAAAGGTGGCAAGGTTGATCCGGGCCGAGGCGACGATCTGCTGGATCTCCTCCTCGCTCAGCCCGTGCTCACGGATGAGCTTTTTTGCCCGCTTGCTGGAGAGGTCAAGCTGCATGCGTTGCTCCTTGCCGACAGTGTTCGAGTTCATGATGTTTTGCGCCGCCGCATCTCTTCTAAAGTGTAAGTCTTTATACTATATCATGTAAGCCCCAGCCTGTCGAGTCCTGGCTGTAAAACATATCTGTGGCCGCCCGCCGCCCGCGCCTCCCTCAGGGCCCACATGGAACTTTCAGCATCTACTCCTAGTGGCTCATGGTTATACGCCCCGCTGTCGTACGGCGAGATATCACATGGGAACTGCATGATAATGTTTGACATGTAGTAGCATGTACGTTCATGGTACTGTAAAAGCTTGTTTGTTCGCTGAGCGGCTGCGGGGCACCAGCGGATCGCAGCCTCAAGCGGCATCCGGGTGCGAGGCAGCCGCTATCGGTATGAGTTCAGGGCCTAAAAGACGCTATGGTACAATCTGGTTGGAGGCCCCATGATCGAATCGAGCGACCAGCGCCTGCGCCAACGAGAGTATCTTCTGCGGATCAGCCGCGCGATCACTGCGCAGCTCAACCTTGTGAGCGTCCTCTCGCTGGTGATCTCCTACGCCGTCGAGATGACGGCCGGCACCTCTGGCCTGATCGCCCTCTACGAGGAGGACAGCGACGAGTTGCGCATCCGGGCCTCGGCAGGCCTGGAGCGGGGGAACTGGCCCGCCTTCGCGCGCCTGCTCAGCCTGCCCCTCTCCGAGATTCCCGGCCGCGGCGAGCAGCTCCTGCGGGAGATCGCCGCGGATATCGGCATCACCCTGCGCCAGATGATCGCGCTCCCGCTTGTGCTGCGGGACACGCCGGTGGGCGTGATCTATGTGTTTCGCGCCGCGCTGAATGTGGCTTTCTCCGCCGACGACCGGCAAGTGCTGCAGGATTTCGCCGATCAGGCCGCGATCGCGGTGAGCAACGCCCGCCTCTACCAGAGCGTGCTGCGGGAGAAACAGCGCCTCGACGCCATGATCGAGCAGTCGGCGGACGGGGTGATGATCATCGATAGCCGCTGGCGGATCACTACCTTCAACAAGACGATGGAGCAGCTCACCGGCTGGTCACGCGAGGAGGCGATCGGCCGCCCCTGCGCCGAGGTGCTCGGCATCCGTAACCTCCAGGGCGTGAACATCTGCCTGGCCGATTGCCCGCTGCAGCGACTCCCCTACGCGCCGAACCCGGTGGTGGAGGGCCGCATCACCACCCGCGATGGCCGCGAGCTGTATGTGCAGAGCCGCTACGCTCCCCAACGCGGCCCACAGGGCCAGTTCCTCGGTGCTATCGCCAATGTGCGCGACATCACGGCGCAGAAGCAGGAGGAGGAGCTGCAGAACACCTTCATCTCGGTGATCTCCCACGAGCTGAAGACGCCGGTGAGTATCATCAAGGGCTACGCTGGCACGCTGCGGCGGGAGGATGTGGAGTTCAGCGTCGAGCAGTACCGCGAGGGCCTGGCGGTGATCGAGGAGGAGGCCGACCGCCTGGCACGGCAGATCCAGGACCTGCTCGACGTCTCGCGGCTCACCGCCAGCGGCCTGCGGCTCGACATGAGCGACTTTCCGATAGGCACCCTGGCTGCCGACGTGGTGCGCAGCTTCGCCGCCACCGCGGGCGAGCAGTTCCAATTCGAGCTGCGCTTTGCCGAAGATATGCCGCCCGTCCACGCCGATCACGAACGGGTGCGCCAGGTGCTGGTGAACCTCGTCTCCAACGCGGTGAAGTACAGCCCGGACGGCGGCACGATCCGCATCGGCGGCTGGGCCGAGGGCGACTACGCCGTCTGCTATGTGGCCGACCAGGGCACCGGCATCCCGCCTGAGGAGCAGGAGGCGATCTTCCGCCGCTTCTACCGGGTGGACAACCGGCTCGCCCGTGAGACGCAGGGGAGCGGCCTCGGCCTCTTCCTTACCAGGGCGATCGTCGAGGCCCACGGCGGCCGGATCTGGGTCGAGAGCAAGCTGGGCCAGGGGAGCCGCTTTATGTTCACGCTGCCCCTCGGCCGACGGCAGCTGCCTGAGGAGGTAGAAGGAGATGGAGACAAGGGGACGGGGGGATAGCTGATGGCGTCGTCAGGCCCCCTGTCCCCCAGCGAGCGCAGCGAGCGGTCGTCTTGTCCCCTTGCCCCGCTGTATGACCGAATGAATTGGATTCAAGATGTTTCATCGCGCCACTATTGCTTTCCTGACCTTGATTATGCTGCTCGCCCTCGGCTCACGGCAGACGGGCCTGGTGCTGATCTGCGCGCTGCTGCTGGTGACAGCGGGGGTTGCGAAGCTTTGGAGCCGCTGGGCTCTGGCCCGCGTGAGCTACGAGCGGAGCCTCAGCCAGCAGCGGGCCTTCCCCGACGACGAGGTTGAGCTGACGATCAAGGTGACCAACCGCAAGCTGCTGCCGCTGGCCAGCCTGCAGTTCTTCGACAGACTGCCCACCAGCCTGGGGATCGACGCCGAGGTGGCCTACAGCGGGAGCCGCCACGTCCAGCAGCTGCAGCGGCGCACCAGCTTGCGCTGGTACGAGAGCGTGGTCTGGCGCTACAAGCTTGCGCCGAAGGCGAGGGGCGCCTACCGTATCGGCCCGGTGCGGCTGCTCAGCGGCGACCCGTTGGGGCTGAGCACAGTGGATGAGGAGCAGCCGGTGTACAGCAGCCTGCTGGTCTACCCGCGACTGCTGACGCTGCCGGAGCTGGGCTTGCCCACCCGCAACCCGCTCGGCGACACGCGGGCGCCCTCGCTGCTGCGGGACCCGATGCGGACGATCGGCGTGCGGGAGTACACCCCATCCGACCCGCTGAAGGATGTGCACTGGTCGGCGACGGCGCGCACTGGGACGCTGCAGACCCGCGTGTATGAGCCGACCACCAGCCGGACCTTGGCGATCTTCCTCGACCTCGACACCTTCGAGTACTACTATGAGGGCGTGGACCCGGCGCTGGTGGAGCGGATGATCAGCGCGGCGGCCACGCTGGCGACCACGGGGTTGGAGGCCGGCTACGCGGTAGGCTTCTATGCCAATAGCGCGCCGGCCGAGCACGAGCATATGGCGCGGCTGCCGGCGAGCCGCAGTCCCGCGCAGCTCGGGCTGATCATGGAGACCCTGGCCCGCCTGACTGCCTACTCGATCACGACGATCGGCCGGCTGCTCAGCCTCACCGCCACGGAGCTGCACCCGGGAACGACGGTGCTGTTGATCGGCGCGGTGAACAGCGAGGCCACCCGGGCCGGCGTGCTGCGCATGCGCGAGCTAGGCTACCAGGTGGTCTGGCTGTACATGGGCGAGGGCGAGACGCCTAAGGTGCCGGGGGTGACGGTGTACCGGGCGCCTGTTGAGGGAGTGACAAGATGACAAGGTGACAAGGTGACAAGGTGACAGGGTGACCCCTAACGGTATCGACAGGCGGTCACCTTGTCACCCCATCGCCCTGTCATCCCGTCATCCTGTCACCTTCAATGATGATCCACGCGCTCGCGGATGGGGATGGTGCGGAACTCGCGGGCCAACTCCACGAAACGCTCGACGGTGAGCTCGAAGAGACGCCGGCCGAACTCGGCGGTGGCCACGGAGGCGTCGCCGCAGACGCCGATGCGCGAGAAGCGGCTCCACCAGTCCTGCCAGGTGTAGGCCGAGGGCTCGGGGTGGTCCCAGTTGAAGTACTTGAGCTTGAGCTGGCCGATGTCGCGCTCAGCGAGGCTCATGTCCACCTTCTCGGGCTCGAGGTGGAGCATCACGGCGGTCTCGAACTCGCAGGCGTGGCCAACGGAACCCCAGCCGCCTTTGCGCTCGGCGTCGAGCAGGTCGAGGACGAGGGCCGGGTTGATGGCGGCGTTGATGGTGGTGGCGGCACAGATGACGCCGGTGGCGATGACGACCTTGCGGGCGGCCAGGTCGCAGATCGATGCGTTGGAGCCGTGGCCATTGACGATCAGGATGTGGTGAAAGCCGTGGCGGGCCACGGAGATCGCCACTTGGGAGAGGTAGGCCAGGGTGGTCTCGATATCCACGGTGATGGTGCCGGGGAAGTCCATGTGGTGCTCATCGAGGCCGAAGGGGATGGTGGGGAGCACGAGCAGGTCGCCGGCGGCGCGCTCGCCACAGGCGGCCAGCACGCCGTCGAGGATGTCGTTGTCGGTGGAGAGGCTCATGTGGGCGCCGTGGTCTTCCACCGCGCCGATGGGGACGCAGACGACGGGTTGCGGATCGCGGGCGATCGCGGCGCGCATCTCCGGCCAGGTGAGGTGATCGTAGCGCCAGGGGAGCTTGGCCATCGGGGCCTCCTTCTGCTGATAGATGGGCGTGGGGGTATTGTAGTGGGGAGTGGCTGGATCGCGAAAGACGCGAAACGGGGCGAAAAACGCGAAACGAAGGTTCGAACGCTCGAAAGGGAAGACGCGAAAGAAAGCGCGAAGAAGCGAAAGGAAGGAAGCGAAAGGGGTTAGTTGTGCAGTTCGGAAGTGGGTTGGCTGACGAGCAACCACGGTTGAGCAGGCTGCAGGAGGTCGTCGGTCGTCTGTGGTCGGTGGTCCTTACCAGCAGTTCACTTGTGGGAAGCTGTACGAGTACGTGGCATGTGGTATAATATCCCTATACCCCCGGGGGGTAAGATGGATCACAGACGCGGCGCGCAGGGGATGGTATACTTTATGCATGACACGGATGGGGGGTATGTAGGCCGTGGCACGGGAGAGTGAGGAGAAGATGCATAGCAAAGTTGTGATTATCGGCTCTGGCCCTGCCGGGCTCACCGCGGCGCTCTACGCGGCGCGGGCGAACCTCGAGCCGCTGGTGGTGCGGGGCCTGCAGCCAGGGGGCCTGATCGCCACCACCTCGGAGGTGGAGAACTACCCCGGCTTCGTCGAGGGCATCGGCGGCTTTGAATTGGCCGATAATATGGAGAAGCAGGCGGCCCGCTTCGGCGCGCAGTTTATCGATACCCTGGTGACGAAGGTTGACGCCAGCACGCGCCCCTTCACGCTCAGCACCGATAGCGGCGAGACGATCACCGCCGACACGATCATCGTCTCGACGGGCGCCTCGCCCCGCAAGCTCGGCGTGCCCGGCGAGGAGAAGCTGGCCAACCGCGGCGTCTCCTACTGCGCCACCTGCGATGGCTTCTTCTTCCGCAATAAGCGGGTGGTGGTGGTGGGCGGCGGCAACAGCGCCCTCGATGAGGGGCTGTTCCTCACCCGCTATGTGGACGAGTTGGTGATCGTGCACCGCCGCGATACGCTGCGGGCCGACCCGGTGCTGCAGGAGCGGGCCTTCAGCAACCCCAAGGTGCGCTTCATCTGGGATAGCACCGTTGAGGAGATCCTGGGCGATGATAAGGTGACCGGCGTGGTGCTGAAGAACCTGAAGACGGGCGAGCGGAGCGAGCTCGCCGCCGACGGCGTCTTCCCCTACATCGGCCACATCCCGAACACAAAGATCTTCGAGGGTGTGCTCACGCTGGACGAGGGCGGCTATATCGTCACCGACGGTCGCCAGCACACCAATGTGCCAGGCATCTTCGCCGCCGGCGACGCGGTTGACTATATCTACCGCCAGGCGATCACTGCCGCGGGCGAGGGCTGTAAGGCGGCTATGGAGGCCACCTGGTTCCTCGCCGAGCAGGAGCACGCCGCCAGCAAGGCCTCCCAAGCCGAGCGCGAGGAGGTGAGTTCGCCAGCGCTTGGGGAGTGGTAGCAGTTTAGGTAGCTAAAGA
>DAOUGF010000293.1:0-17649 GCA_034429295.1 Chloroflexaceae bacterium | reverse complement strand
CGCCGGGGAGCTTCGTCGCCTACACCAACATCAACAGCCTGCTCCTCGGCGAGATCGTCGCGCTGGTCGCCGGCATGCCCCTCGACCAGGCGATCGCCACACTGGTGTGCGAGCCTCTGGGCCTCACGGAGACGGGCTTCAACCCGCCCGAGGCGCTGCGGGCGCGGATCCCGCCGACAGAGTGGGACGAGGAGTGGCGGGGCGGGCTGGTACACGGCATGGTCCACGACGAGAGCGCCTACGCCCTTGGCGGCGTGGCCGGGCACGCGGGGCTCTTCAGCACGGCGCCCGACTTGGAGCGCTTCCTGCGCATGTGGCTGCAGGGCGGCGCCTGGGGCGGCCGGCAGATCCTGCGGGAGGCAACGGTGGCCGCGGCGCTGCGGGACTACACCCACGGCCTGCCGACGCAGAGCGGGCAGCCGGCCAGCAGCGGCTTGGGTTGGATGCTCGACCGGCCGAACTTCATGGGCGCCGCGCCGCCGGGTAGCTTCGGCCATACGGGCTTCACGGGGCCTGCCATCGTGGGCGTGCCCGCCTATGGGCTCGCCGTGGTTGTGCTCAGCAATCGCACCTACCCGCGGCGCACGCCGCCGCCCTACCGGCACCACCCGGTGACGGCGGCGATCGTGGCGGCAGCGATAGCAGTCGCTCGCGATAGGATAGAACCGTAGATCGGCGTGTGAGGACGAGACATCGGGCCTGCTCTGCGAAAAGCACGCGGCGAAGCACCTACACACCGACTACGGCGACCCCATAAGGCTGGTAAACTCGCCGCGGGTGGGCATGTTTGGGATGGCCCAGCAAATCCGCCGTACTAGCGGCGCTACCCCGCGCTGAGCAACCTAGCGAGCTTGGCCGCCTGGTCGGCGGTGAGGTAGCAGGCGCGGCGCCCGTTCGCCTGATAGAGGGCGAAGTCGCCCTCGGCGCCGAAGATCGCCTGGTAGGGGCCTAGCGAGCGGATGCGCTTCTGCTTGACGGCCAGCAACTCGCGGAGCTCGGCCGCCACATCCGGCGAGAGCGTCGCGGCGTCATAGCCCCGCACCACGTGGTGCAGCACCAGCGCCGGATCGCCGCCGGGGGTGCAGGTGGCCTCATACTCACCAATAATCTCGATCCTCACTTTCGCGTCTTCCTCTTCGCAGTTTCGCGCCTTCGTTTCGCGTCTTCCCTTTCGCGATTTCGCGCCTTCGTTTCGCGTTTTTCGCTACATTTCGCGCCCTTCGCGATCCACCCCATTTCGCTACCCTTCGCGATCCAACCCCCGTTCCGCCACCACCACCTGCCACTGGCTCCCCTCGCCGAGCGGCACGGGCGGGAGCGTGGCGTCGCCAAAAGCGCTGAGGGGGCGCAGCCCGGCGGCCCTGAGCAGCGCGGCGAGCTCAGGGAAGCCGTAGAGGCGGATGCGATCGCCGGGGTGGGCCACATGCAGCCCCTGGGCAGGATCGAGGTAGCGATAGTCGATCCGCAGCGTGGCGCTCAAGGGATCGAAGCTCGCCTCGCGCAGCACATAGCCCGCGCCGATCGCATACCAGCCGTTGCGAAAATCCCGCAGGTAGCTCTCGATCTGGTAGGGGTTGATGCACTGGAGCAGCAGGCGGCCGCCGGGCGCGAGGGCCCTAGCACAGCCTGCGATCACCGCGGCGTTGGTCGCGTCGTCGAAGAAGCCGATGCTGCTGTTCATCACCAGCACCAGGTCGAAGCGACCTTCGAAGCTCAGCTCGCGCATATCGCCCTGCACGAAGCTCACGCTCAGATCCTCGGCCGCCGCGCGGGCGCGGGCGTGCTCAAGCACCGGGGCGACCGCATCGAGCCCCACCACGGTGAAGCCGCGTCGTGCTAACTCCAGGCTGTGGCGCCCGCCGCCGCACGCCAGGTCGAGGATCGTCTCTGTGCCCTGGAGCCCAAGGGCCTCGATCAGAAAGTCAACCTCGCGCCGCGTCAGATCCTCCGCGTAGTCGCGGTAGTGGTTGAACTCGTGGACCTGGAGCAGCTCCTCCCACCAGTCACGTAACGAGCTATCGCTCATGCCTCTGCCTTTTGCCTTCCGGCGTCATAGGAATTGCAGATCGCAGCTTTCAGCTTAGATCGGCATTCGGCAATCTGCAATCACAGATCCACCTGCCGCGGCATGATCGGCAGCTCGTCCACCCGCAGGCTGGGCGGGAGCGTGCAGACCCAGAGGATGGCCTGGGCGACATCGTCGGTTGTGAGCAAGCGTCGGCGCAAGCTCTCGTCAGGGTTAAGCGGGGCCAAATCGGCGTTGATCATGCCGGAGATAATGTTGGTGACGTAGATGTTGTAGGGCCGCAACTCCTGGGCGAGCGATTGGGAGAGCCCGGCGAGGGCAAACTTGGCGGCGCTGAAGGGACTGATATTCGCCACGCCCATCCGCCCGACTCGCGAGCCGAGGTTGACGATCGTACCGCTCCGCTGGCGCTTCATGTGGGGCACCACAGCACGGATGGCGTAGAAGACGCCGCTGAGGTTCGTGTCGATCACCGTCCGCCACTCAGCGTCGCTGAAATGCTCCACCGGCGAGATCTTCATCATCTCGCCGGCGCAGTTCACCAGGATATCGATCCGGCCGAGCAGCGCCATCGTCTGCGCCACCATCCGCTGCACCTGCGCCGAGTCGGTCACGTCGGTTGGGATGCTGAAGCCCTGCCGGCCCTCGGCGGCGATCTCGGCGACCAGATGCTCAAGCCGCTCGCGGCGCCGCGCCGCCGCAATGACCGTGGCCCCTTGCCGGGCGAACAGGCGGGCGGTGGCGTAGCCAACCCCGCTCGAAGCCCCGGTGATGATGGCGACCCGTCCCTTGAGCTGCATACGACCTCGCGGGCTGACAAGGATCCTGAAGGCTGAGGCTCGGGAGTTTCGGTAAGCAGCCCTGGAGGATTATAGCCTTACCTGACGCTGTGCGTCAAAAGCACCGGGTTCCGGGCCTGTGCTATAGTTGCGGCGGCTGAACTACCCTCAAAGGAGCCCGTTTCATGTCCAGGTGCCTGTTCCTGATCTTCGCAATTGCCTTCATCGCCGGCTGCGCTGCCCAGCCAGCCGCTGTCGCGCCAACGGCGCCTGCGCCCACCGAGGCGCCTACCCTCGCCCCTCCAACGACGCCCCCAGCCACTGTCGCTCCGCCCACCGAGGCGCCCACCCTCGCCCCGCCCACGGCCACCCCCGTTCCCGCGACGCCCACGGCCGAGCCGGCCACCGCCACGCCCGAGCCGCTCACGCCGACGCCGGTGCCATCGCCGCCCGTGCGCCTTGCGATCCCCGGGATCGACCTTGACCGCGAGCTCGTCTCCGTGGGCCTCGACGAGAACCGCATCCCCATCGTGCCCAACCACGATGTCGGCTGGTACAACCTCAGCGCAAGCCCTGGCCAGGGCGAAAATATCGTGCTCTGGGGCCACGTGCTGCGCTTCAAGTCCACGCCCAATATCCCCGCGCCCTTCGCCCGCGTCAAGGAGCTGGCCATCGGTGCGCCGCTCACGCTCTACAGCGAGGATGGCCGCGCCCACGAGTATGTTGTGGTCGAGCAGGTGTACGCCACGCCCGACCAAGTGAAGTTCATCTTGCCTCAGGGCCGCGAGCTGGTGACGCTGGTCTCCTGCATCGGCGACAAGGTGATAGTGGACAATAGCGTGGAGATGACCCACCGCCTGATCACCATCGCCGCGCCCGTCGAGTAGGGCCGTCGCTTGCAACATCCCTTCTGGCATCGTCCGTGCTGTCGAGCAGGCTGACGGCGCCCTTGTGTGGGCGCCGCCTGTCCGTCGACGATGTATCGAAGGAGTTGATAATGAGACGTTCGCTCATGCGCCTGGCCGCGCTGCTGCTCGCCGCGATGCTCACTCTTCCCGCTGCCCGCGGGGCGGCCGCCCAGGAGTCGAGCTTGCCGCCTGAGCTCATCGATGTGGAGTGGCGGCTGGTCGCGCTGCAGCGCGGCCCGGATTCGATCGAGGACACCACCGACAGCGGCATCACGCTCATCTTCCGCGCCGACGGCGCGGCCGGTGGCTCCGGCGGCTGCAACGTCTACGGCAGCGAGTACAGCGCGGGGCCGAACCAGGCCCTCACGATCAGCAATATAGTCAGCACGCTGCGGGCCTGCGAGGGCCGCGTCGGCGAGCTCGAGCAGGAGTACTTCACCGCGCTCCAGCGGGTGGCCAGCTACAGCCAGGAGCCGCCCGGCACCCTGCAGCTCATCCTCAACGACGGCGTCGGCCGCCTGAGCTTCGTTGCGGGCGCCCAATCCCCGCCCGCCGAAGATGACGAGCGCCGCTGCTTCAGCGAGACCGGCAAGTGCGTGAGCGGGCGCTTCCTCGAGTACTGGGAGGCCAACGGCGGGCTGCCTGTGTTCGGCCTGCCTATCAGCGACGAGCTGAGCGAGGACGGTCGCCCCGTCCAGTATTTCGAGCGCCAGCGCTTCGAGCTGCATCCGGAGAACGCTCCGCCCTACGATGTGCTGCTCGGCCGCCTCGGCGATGAACTGCTGCGCCGCCAGGGGATCGATTGGAGCACCCTGCCGAAGGCGAGCGATCCCGCCGGCCCCGGCTGCCGTAGCTTCCCCGAGACCGGCCACACCGTCTGCGACCAGCCCGACGGCCCCTCCTTCCTGAGCTACTGGTCGAGCCATGGCCTGGAGTTCGACGGCCAGCCCGGCGTGAGCTACGCCGAGAGCCTCGCCCTCTTCGGCCTGCCGCTCAGCGAGCCGATGGAGCAGGAGATCGAGGGGCGGACCGTGCTCGTCCAGTGGTTCGAGCGCGCCCGCTTCGAGTGGCACCCGGAGAACCCCGAGCCGTACAGGGTGCTGCTTGGCCGCCTCGGCGCCGAGTGGCTGGCCACGGCACAGTAACATCCGCCGATCATTCGCTATAATGAGAGGGCTGCGCGTGCAGCCCTCTCCCGATTCTCGGCTACCACCGCGTAGCGCCGAGGTTCTGTATGATCACACCGCGCGAATATCAGGAGGCGATCGAGGAGCGCACCCTCTCGCCCCTCGCCGCGAAGAGCCGAGACGCGGTGCGCGAGCGCCCCGAGGAGCCCTGCCGCATCCGCACCGCCTACCAGCGCGACCGCGACCGCATCCTGCACTCCAAGCCCTTCCGGCGCCTCAAGCACAAGACGCAGGTCTTCATCGCACCCCTCGGCGACCACTACCGCACCAGGCTCACCCACACCCTCGAGGTTACCCAGGTCGCCCGCACCGTCGCCCGCGCCCTCCATCTCAACGAGGATCTCACCGAGGCGATCGGCCTCGGCCACGACATCGGCCACGCCCCCTTCGGCCACGCCGGCGAGACGGCGCTGACGCGCATCTACCCCCAGCACTTCCGCCATAACGAGCAGTCCCGCCGCATCGTCGAGGTGCTCGAGCGCGACGGCCACGGCCTCAATCTCACCTACGCCGTCCGCGAGGGCATCTACCTCCACTCCAAGGCCCGCCGCGACATTATGACGACCGCATGGGGCACGGCGAGCACCCTGGAGGGCCAGCTGATCAAGATCTGCGATAGTGTGGCCTACATCAACCACGACATCGACGATGCGATCCGCGCCGGCGTGCTGCGGAATGAGGATCTGCCTGCCGACGCGATCGCGGTGCTCGGCGCCAGCCACGGCGAGCGGCTCAACACGATGGTGGGCGACCTGATCAGCTATAACTGGTGGGCCACCGGCGAGGGTGAGCCTCCCGACCCGCCGCTGATCGGGATGAGCGAGCCCATCCTCGCCGCCACTAACAAGCTGCGCGACTTCATGTACCGCGAGGTCTACCTGAACAAGCGGGCCAAAACCGAGGACGAGAAGGTTCGCTTTGTGATCGAGACGCTCTACGCCCACTTTGTCAAGCACCCCGAGCAGATCCCCGAGGATCTGCGGCGGATCAACCAGGAGCGGCAAGAGCCCGTGGAGCGGGCCGTGGTAGACTACATCGCCGGCATGACCGACCGCTACGCCCTCGAAGTGTTCCGCAAGATCTTCATCCCGAAGACGTGGGGCGCATGAGCCAGACCGACGAAGTACGCAATCGGACCGATATCGTCGAGCTGATCGGCGCGCTTGGCGTGAGCCTGCGCAAGACCGGGCGCAGCTATGTGGGCTTCTGCCCCTTCCACCCGAACTCGCGCACCCCGGCCTTCACCGTCTACCCCGACACGCAGAGCTTCTACTGCTTCGGCTGCCACGCCTCCGGCACCGCCTTCGACTTTGTGATGCGCAAGCAGGGCCTCGACTTCAGGGGCGCCCTGGAGTTGCTGGCGAGCCGCGCCGGGGTGCAGCTGGCGCCCCGCAGCGAGGAGGCGCGCAAGGAGGATGCCCGCAGGGCGAAGCTGCTGGAGATCAACGCGGCGGCGGCCAGGTACTTCAACTACATCCTGGTGAGTATGCGCCGCGGCGAGCCGGCCCGCGAGTATGTGGCGAAGCGCGGGATCAGCGCCGAGATGGTGGAGCAGTTCCAGCTCGGCTACAGCCTCGACGAGTGGGGCCACCTCCTCGCCTACCTCACCGAGAAGAAGGGCTACGACCCCGAGGATGTTGAGGCCGCCGGCCTCTGCATCAACCACGAGAGCCGCGGGCGCTACGATCGCTTCCGCGGCCGCCTGATCTTCCCCATCCGCAACGCCAAGGGCGAGATCGTCGGCTTCGGCGGGCGCGCCCTCGGCGACGGTCAGCCCAAGTACCTCAACACGCCCGAGACGCTGCTCTTCAAGAAGGGCGACCTGCTCTACGGCCTCGACCTGGCCCGCGAGGCGATCCGCACAGAGGATCGCACGGTGGTGGTTGAGGGCTACATCGACGTGATCACCGCCCACCAGCACGGCTTCCGCAACGTTGTGGCGCCACTCGGCACCGCCCTCACCAAGAGCCACGTGGGGCTGCTCAAGCGGCTCTCCCACAACGTCTACCTGGCCCTCGACGCCGATGCCGCCGGCCAGAAGGCCACCCTGCGCGGCCTCAACGCCCTCCGCGAGAGCGCCGACGAGGAGGGCGGCCGGCTGGTGGCCACCGCCCAAGGCGCTGTGCGCCTGGAGAGCGATGTCTCGCTGCGGATCATCCGCATGCCCGAGGGCCGCGACCCCGACGAGGTGATCAGAGCCGACCCCGAGCTCTGGCAGCGCCTGGTGAGCGAGGCCGCCCCGGTGATGGAGTTCTACCTCAGCGCCTACACCGCCGGCCTCGACCTGAAGCGGCCCGAGGACCAGAAACTCGCCCTCGACCGGCTCATCCCCCTGCTCGCCGAGCTCGACGGCGCCCAGCAGCGGGTCTACATCTCCCGCGTTGAGCAGGTGGTGGGCATCCGCGCCGAGCTGATCCTCGACCTGTTGCGGGGCGGGCCGGCGCGGCGGACGGAGGGCCGGGGGAGAAGAGGGCAGGGGACCAGGCCCTGGCAACGAGAGCGGCCGAGTGAGCGCCACATCCAGGAGCCGCCGCCGGACGACGCACCCCACCCGGCGGAGCAGGAGCCACAAGGTGAGCGCGCGAGCCCGCCCTTCAGTGTGCAGCGCTCGCGGGAGGCACAGCTGCTCGCGCTAGCCCTCCGCCACCAGTCGGTGGACGCCGCGATCGAGGCGCTGCTGGAGCGCGATCTGGCGGCCCATCCCGCGATGCGCGAGTTCTTCGGCGGCGGCATCGAGGATCTGCTCGAGGACCCACTGCACCAGGAGATCTGGCGCCAGTTCACGGTGCTGCCGCCCGAGTGGCGCCCCGCTACGCCCGAAGATCTCCAGGCCTGGGTTGCCCAGCTAGATGAGCCACTCCGCGAGCGAGCCGAGGCCCTGCTCGACTACGCCATGAACCGTCCCGATCCGCTGCGCTTCCGTAAGGAGGCAGAGGACTGCGCGATCAAACTGCGGCTCGAGCAGATCAACCTGCTCCTGCAGCGGCTCAATGAGAAGGCTCGCAGCAGCGAAGATGATGCCGAAGCCGAGGCGCTTCCGCAGCTGCAGACCGAGGTGATACGCTACGGCGCAACCCTCAAGCAACCGAAGCGCAGCAGCACCTACCTCGACCTGCGCGACGCCCTGGGCCGCGACTGAGGCCAGAACATCGCCGCAGTTCTGCTGCTTCGTGTGGCCAGCACATAGCCGCCCCCCAAGCTTGAAGCTTGGGGGGCGGCTATCAGAGGCGGTCTATCTACACCCTCACATCTGCCGGAAGAGGCTCCCCCGCTGGGCCCAGGCCCAGGCGTTCTCAGGGTCGAGCTCCACGGCGCGGGTGAGGTCGATGTAGGCTTCCTCGAAGATCCGCAGGGCCTGGTAGGTGGCACCGCGCCGGCTGAGCGACCAGGAATCGTCGGGGTTGAGCTCGAGGGCGGCGTTGAGGTCGCGGAGCGCCTCGTCGTAGCGCTTGAGCAGCCGGTAGCACTCGCCCCGCTCGGCGAGCACCCAGCCGACATCAGGGCGGAGCGCGAGCGCACTCGTGAAGTCGGCGACGGCCTCCTCGTAGCTGCCGAGGGCGCGGTAGGTCTGCCCGCGGCTGCCGAGAGCCCAGGGGTAATCGGGGCGCAACTCGAGCGCACTGGTGAAGTCGGCGAGCGCCTCGTGGTACTGGCGGCGCAGGCGGTAGATCTCGCCCCGCTCGGCGTAGGCGCCGGCCTGGGTGGGATCGTGCTCGATCGCGCTGCTGAAGTCGGCCAGCGCCTCGTCCTGCCGGCCGGCGTTGCGGTGAAGGATCGCCCGCTGCGTATAGACCCAAGCGTAGGTCGGGTCGAGCTCGAGCGCACGGGCGAAGTCGGCCAAGGCCTCGTCATTGTAGCCCAAGGCGCGATAGGCGGCGCCGCGGCTGCCCAGAGCCCAGGCGTAGTCGGCGTCAAGCTCGATCGCGCGGCTGAGATCCTCCACCGCCTCATCGAAGCGCTCAAGGAGGCGCTTCGCCTCGCCCCGCTCGGCAAGCAGCCAGGCCTGATCGGGTGCGATCTGAATCGCGCGGTCGAGGTCGGCCACAGCCTCCTCGTAGCGGCCCTGCTCGCGATAGGCGATCGCCCGGTGGCCCAGCGCCCAACTATACGCCGGATCGATCTCCAGGGCGCGGGTGAAGGCGATCACGGCCTCGTCGTAGCGACCGAGGGCGCGGTAGCACTCACCCCGCTCCGCGAAGACCCAGGCCATCTCAGGGTTGATGCTCAGGGCCCGCTCGAAGTCGGCCAGGGCCTCATCGTAGCGGCGCAGGGAGCGGTACGTCTGCCCGCGGCTGCCGATGGCCCAGGCGTTGGTCGGGTCGAGTTCCACGGCGCGGGTGAAGGCGGCGACCGCCTCGTCGTAGCGACGCAGCACCCGGTACGTCTCGCCGAGCTCGGCCTGCACAGCGGAGTCCTGCCCATCTACGCTGGCGGCGTGGAGGAAGTCGGCGAGGGCCTCCTCGGCGCGGCCGAGCTCGCGCAGCACCTGGCCGCGCTGGTAGCGGGCCCAGACATAGTCGGGGCTAATGGCGATGGCGCGGCTGAAGTCATTCAGGGCGGCCATGCGCCGATCCATCTTCAGGGCTTCAAGGGACATAGCGACCTCGTGAGGGAGCTCGGTTGAGCCGGCGAACCCGGCGCTAGGCTATAGTAGCGCGCCACTATAACCGATATAAACGCCGCCGCTGGGCCGCGCTCTCGTGTATAATCGCCACGATGGAGCGCGATCCCGAGAGCGACATGCGGCTGCCGCGCCGGCCCATCGATCGGCGCATGGGCCCGCTGATCGCGGCCTTCGGTTATGCTTTCCAGGGCCTCTGGTACCTGCTGCGCACCCAGCGCAACGCCCAGATCCACTGTCTGGTAGGCGCGTGCGCCCTCGCTCTAGGCGCGACGCTACGGATCGCCCGCTGGGAGTGGCTGGCCCTCGTGTTGACGATCGCCATTGTGCTGGCGGCCGAGGGCGTGAACACCGCCATTGAGGCGACGGTGGATCTAGCCTGCGCCAAGCCGCACCCGCTCGCCAAGCTGGCCAAGGATGTCGCCGCAGCCAGCGTATTGATCTGCGCCATCGCCAGCGTGATAGTCGGCTGCATCATCTTCCTGCCGCATCTCCTACCGCTGCTTACGCAGATTGCAGATTGTCGATTACAGCTTGCAGCTTGCCGCCCCTGACGGCCTGCATAATCTGCGATCGACGTTCTGCAATCTGCAATTCTTATGTGGCCCCTTGTTAAACAGGCCCGCTACCTGGGCCGCTACCGCGAGATCGCCCAGGTGCTGGTGGGCCACGGCTTCGGCTACCTGGTGGAGCAGCTCGGCCTTGCCTCGCTGCTCTCGCTGCCGCGCCGTGCGGTGCTGCGGTTGCCGCCGCCCACGCCACTCGGCACCGCCGCCCGGCTGCGCGAAGCTCTCATCGCCCTCGGCCCCACCTTCGTGAAGCTGGGCCAGGCCGTCAGCACCAGGCCCGACCTCTTCCCCCCTGAGCTGGTGGCCGAGCTTGGCAAGCTCCAGGATACGGTGCCGCCCTTCCCGGCCGAGCAGGCGGTCGCCGTGATCGAGGAGAGCCTCGAGCGCCCGCTCGCCGACCTCTTCGCCCGCTTTGACCCCGAGCCGATCGCTGCCGCCTCCCTCGGCCAGGTCCACGCCGCCCGCCTCCACAGCGGCGAGGAAGTTGCGGTGAAAGTGCAGCGGCCCGAGATCGCCGCCCGCATCAACACCGACCTGGCGATCGTGGCCGACCTGGCGGCGCTGGCCCAGGAGCGGCTGCCGATCGGGCGCCAGTACAACGTCGTCGAACTGGCTTGGGAGTTCTCCGCCACCCTGCGGGCCGAGCTCGACTACCGCCGCGAGGGGCGCAACGCCGACCGCTTCCGCCAGCTCTTCGCCGATAGCCCCCTCGTCCATATCCCCGTTGTCTACTGGGAGCAGACCTCCGCCCGCGTGCTCACCACTGAGCGACTCTACGGCCCCAAGATCACCGATATGGCCGGCCTCGCCGCAGCCGGCATCGATAGGCGTGAGCTGGCCCGCACCTGCGTGCAGCTCATCCTCCACGAGATCTTCAGCTTCGGCTTCTTCCACAGCGACCCTCACCCCGGCAACTTCTTCGCCCTCCCCGGCGCCGTGCTCGGTGTAGTGGACTTCGGGCAAGTGGGCAGCCTGGACAGGCAGACCACCCAGGGGCTGCTGCTGCTCCTCGCCGCCCTGGTTGACCAGGACACAGCGACGGCGCTGCGGGCCATGGAGCGGCTGGGGATCGTAGCCCGTCGCGACCTCACGCCCAGACTGCGCCACGACATGGAGCGCTTCACCGGCAGCTTAGTGAACCGATCGCTGAGCGAGATCTCAGCCCGCGAGACGATCAACGAGTTGCTCGCGCTGCTGCGCCGCCACAACCTCCGCATGCCGGGGCCGCTGGCGGTGCTGCTCAAGGCGATCGTGATGATGGAGGGTGTGGGCATGCAGCTCGACCCGTCCCTGGATGTGTTCGCCCTCGCCAGACCCTACGTGCGGCAGGCCCTCGCCGAGCAGTTCTCGCCCGCCGCCCTGGGCGCGCAGCTCGCCCGCCGCGGGCGGGAGCTCGCCGAGACAACTCTGGAGCTGCCGCGGCAACTCAGCGATCTGCTGCAGCGCCTCAACGATGGCGAGTTACGAGTGCGCAGCGAGGAGCGCGAACTGCGCCGGGTGGCAGGGGCGCTCACCGGCGCAGCCAACCGCCTCGCCGTGGCCCTCGTGCTCGCGGCGCTCATCCTCGGCATCGCCATCGTCGCCGTGGCCGTCGGCATCGGCGGCTGGACCGGCCCCATGCCTACGGTGCTCCTCGTCCTCGGCATCGCTGGCGCCACCATCGCTGCCTTGGCCCTCGCCGTGGCGATTCTGCGGGGCCATGAGTGACAAGGTGACCGCCTCGCTGCGCTCGGCTAGGAGACAGGGGACAAGGGGACCGCCTCGCTTCGCGAGGCTATGTAGGGCCACAGAAATCCTTCAGATCCGCAAGGCCGAAGCATTCGCCCGGCGAATGCTTCAGCCTTGCGTTTGTGGCTCTATGTAAAGGGTGATCGGGTGACATCCTAACGGCGCCGATAGGCGTCCCCTTGTCACCCTGTCACCCGGTCACCCTGTCACCTCATCCAGGAACGCCAACAGATCCCTATTGAACCGCTCGGGGCGCTCCATACTCGGCAGGTGCGCCGCGTCGGGGTAGCGCTCGACCCGCACGTTCGGCGCCTCGCGGGCCAGCAACTCGGCGGCCACCGGAACCTCCGGGCTATCGAGCTCGCCGACAATCGCCAGCACCGGGATGCGCAGCTCGCTGAGGCGCCCTACGGCCGGCGGCTCCAGCCCCTGTGGCTCCAGGCCCTCATCGTACAGCCGGGCGTGAGTCCGGTAGTTGTTCAGCGACATCTCGCGCACCTTGCGGCGCACGTGCGCGGCGGCGCGACCCTCCGGCTGCCGCGGGCCATCCACCCAGAGGCGCACATCAAGGTCGGCCACTCGCTCGTACTCGTGGGCCTGCTCGGCAGCCTCCATCGCCTCGTAGAGCGCGATCTCCTCTGGAGCGAACAGCTCGTTGGGCGGCTCCCAGCCGCTCACGCCGCTGCAGACCCAGCCGAGGGCGAAGATGCGGGTTGGGTGCTCGATCGCAGTATCGAGAGCGATCATGCCCCCGCGGGAGCAGCCCACCAAGGCGGCCCGCTCGATGCCGAGATGGTCCAGCAGCTCCACCATATCCTGGCGATTAGAGAATGGCACTGGCTCGGTGCGAGTGCGACCGAAGCCCCTGGCGTCGTAGCGCACAACCGTGTAGCGGTCGGCCAGCGCCGGCACCTGCTCGTCCCACATCCGTAGATCGGCGATACCAGCGTGCAACAGGACCACCGCCGGCCCTTCGCCGGCCATCTCGTAGTAAAGTTCACCGCTCTGCACTGGCGCGTACCCGGACTTGATCTCAGGCTGATCTGCCACTGGCATTCTCCTTAGTTGGGGCTACAGGCAATAGCCAAGTCTACCGCCGTGAGGGGAGGCCTTCGATCCGCCTCGGGACCGATAGGCGCTAAGGGCTTTCATAATGCGATCAGCCATAACTTTTGATTAAAAATTCCGACCAAAGTATTACCTAAAAGCGCCGTAAATCGTGCCCCCAGAGCAGGAGCGCTCCGATGAGCTTAGCACCCTGGCGCGCTCCTTCGGCCAAATGCTCAAGGCCTTTCAGGCGCGGGAGGCCCTGCTTCAGGAGCAGATCGCGGCCGTCCAGCAGCTCAACAACGAGCTGGATGCTCGCGTCGTCGAGCGCACCCACGAGCTCCACAACCTCGTGGAGCATCAGGAGCAACTCCTGGTGCCAACGTTATGCAATGTATGTCAGGAGGAGGCCGCGGCGAGCGCGCGCACCACGTTCACGATAAGGCGGCGCTCCTCGGCCTTGATACGCTCGTGGAGGCTCTCGACGCTATCGCCGGCCAGCACGGGCACCTCGGCGCGGGCGAGCACCGGCCCGTCGTCAACCCGCGGCGTCACGCGGTGGACAGTGCAGCCGGTGATAGGCAGGCCCCGCTCAAGGGCCTCGCGCACCACGTGGGCGCCCCGCAGGGCGGGGATGGTGATGCCGGTGCTGGTGAGATAGGTGTCGCCGCCATCGTCGGGGAGCAGGGCGGGGTGCTGGTTGATCACCCGGCCGGGGAACAGGTTAAGGAAGGCCGGCGAGAGCACGCGCATAAAGCCGGCGAGGATGACCAAGTCTGGCGTGAAGGCGGCCACCACAGCCGCGAGACGCTGCTCCCAAGCGGCGCGGGCGGCCTCGCGAGCCGGACCGCGGGGCGCCGCCGGCAGGGGCACATGGGCGGCCGCCACACCGCGGGCGAGGGCGCGCTGCAGGCCATAGGCATCGGCGCGGTCGCTCACCACAAGGGTCACGCTGCCCCCAAGGGTGCCGGCTGCCTCGGCATCGAGGAGCGCCTGCAGGTTCGAGCCGCTGCCGCTCAGCAGCACCGCGATCTGATACGGACGGTTCGCCATATGATGAGGTGGAAGGCAAGGAGTGGGAAGCTCACGGTTGCCGAGATGGCTCCCCACTGCCTGCTCCCCACTCCCTTCTAGCTTCCGATATCCTTACGGTAGTATTTGCCCTCGAAGCGGACGCGCTCGGCGGCCTCGTAGGCGCGGGCGCGGGCGCGGGCGAGGGTAGGGCCGAGGCCGGTGAGGCCGAGCACACGGCCACCGGCGGTAGCCAGGCCGGTAGGGCCCAACGCGGTGCCTGCGTGGAAGACCAGCACCTCCTGATCGTCGATCGCCTCGACGCCGCGGATCAGGTCGCCCTTGCGGGGCTTGCCGGGGTAGCCGGCGGCGCAGAGCACCACGCAGACGGCGTAGCCTTTGCGGCGGCGCAGCTTCACCGGCTGCAGGCTGCCGACGGCGCAGTCGTAGAGCGCCTCCAAGAAGTCACCCTCGAGGAGCGGCAGCACAACCTGAGTCTCAGGGTCGCCGAAGCGGGCATTGTACTCCAGCACCTTCGGCCCTGTCGCCGTGAGGATAATCCCGCCGTAGAGCAGGCCGCGGAACGGCGTGCCGCGCCGCGCCAACTCGTCCACGGCGGGCTGCATACACGTGCTGATGATCTGATCGTAAAGCGCAGGGGTTACCTCATCCACCGGGGCGATCGCGCCCATGCCACCCGTGTTCGGCCCGGTGTCGCCATCGCCGAGGCGCTTGTAGTCGCGGGCGGCGGGCAGGGGGAGGAGCCGGGTGCCATCGCAGAGCGCCAGCAGCGAGACCTCGCGGCCGGTGAGGCGCTCCTCGAGCAGCAGGCGGCCGCCGGCGGGGGTGGCGCCCAGTTGGGCGATCGCCTCGAGGGTGGCGGGCAGATCGTCGGCCACGACCACGCCTTTGCCGAGGGCCAGGCCGTCGGCCTTCACCACCCAAGGGCGGCCGCTGGCTCGGGCGAACGCGGCGGCCTCGGCAGGGCTGTCGAAGATATGGCTCTCGGCTGTGGGCACCCCGGCGGCCGCCATGATCTCCTTGGCGAACGCCTTACTGCTCTCGATCCGGGCGGCCGCGGCGGTGGGGCCGAAGGTTGGAATGCCGGCGGCGATGAAGGCGTCCACGATCCCATCGGCCAGGGGGTTATCCGGGCCGATCACCACCAGGTCGATCTGCTCGCGTTGGGCGAGGTCCACCAGGGCCTCGAAGTCGCTGAGAGGGAAGGGAACATTCTGCCCGTGACGCCCCGTACCGGGGTTGCCGGGCACACTGAGCAACCTGTGGAGCCGGGGCGACTGGGCCATCTTCCAGGCGAGGGCGTGCTCGCGACCGCCCGATCCGATCAGCAGTACATTCATGGCACGGTGGTGGGTGACCTGCGCTTATCCGCGCGCAGTATAGCATAGCCCTCGTCGGCAAGGTTGAAGCCGCCTCCAGCAGCCAGGGCTGCAAGGGCGCTGGCCGCGGGGCACTGCCCCGTGGCCGTACCACCTGCACGGTGCGTGAGAATGTGAGCGGGCTCTGCCCCTCGCGCTCCCCACCCAGGGGCGGCTGCCCCCTTGAAACCCCCGAAGCCGACGCCCGCCTCAATCCGCATGCCATCGTTGCATGCCCCCCTGCGCCGAGAGCGGATAATGCCCGTCGTGCCGCCGGCTGCGCGTCAGCTTTCGCGTCTTCCGCCTTCGTCTTTCGCCCCGTTTCGTTCCGCGTTTTTCGTCCTCTTTCGTGTCATTCGCGATCCAAACGCCCCCCCGCCCAGCAGCCGCCTCTCTCCGCCACTTCTCGCCACTCCCCAAGCTTGGAGCTTGTGCGGCAGCTTCGCCGGGGCGCCGGGCGCGCCTTGTGCTACAATGCAGAGGACGCGTCGGGGAGACGCGCCCCATCTGAATCAGGAGCGAGCTGTGCGCGACATCTTCTCCCAGCCGAGCGACAACTTCGCCCTAGGTGGTCGCAACGAGAGTGTTGAACTGCTCAAGGCATGGGCCGGCACCTCGCTCGCCTTTGCCGTCGCCATCACCGGGCCCGGCAATCTGCTGAGCGGCCGCTTCGTCACCAACCTGGTGATCGCTATGGTCGTGGCCGGCATCGGCTTCCTGCTCCACGAGCTGGCCCACCGCGTGGTAGCCCGCAGCTACGGCGCCGAGGCCCACTTCGTGGCTAACGACAGCTGGCTGCTGATCTCCCTTGTGCTCGCCTTCACCGGCTTCTTCATTGCTGCGCCAGGAGCCGTCTGGCACCGCGGCTATCTCACCCCGCGGCAGGGCGGCCTGATCGCCCTAGCTGGCCCGGCCACCAACCTCGCGCTCTCGCTACTCTTCCTGCTAGCGCTGATCGGGGCGGTCGCTCTGGGCCTGCCACTGCCCGAACTGTTGGTGAGCATCTGCTATATCGGCTTCAAGTTCAACGCCTGGCTCGGCCTCTTCAACATGATTCCCGCCGGGCCTTTCGACGGCGCCAAGGTGCTGGCCTGGGACTGGCGCGTTTTCGCCGTCACCGTGGCCGTGGGCCTCCTCCTGACCTTTGTGCTGAACGAGCAGGCGCTCTTCTCGATCATTCGCGCACTGGTATAGACGAGAGGCCAGGGTGCAGGCCGGAAGGACCCGTACAGGTTTCGAAGTGTGGAGCGAGGGGAGGGCTATGCGAACGCCGATCATCGCCGGCAACTGGAAGATGCACAAGACCGTGGGCGAGGCGGTGGAGCTGGTGAAGGAGTTGCTGAGCGGCTTGGGCGACACACATGGCCGCGAGGTGCTCGTCTGCCCGCCCTACACGGCGCTCTATGCGCTGCGCCCGCTGCTGGTAGGCACCGCCCTGCAGCTTGGCGCGCAGGATGTGTACTATGAGCCCCAGGGCGCGTACACGGGCGCCGTGGCCCCGGGCATGCTCACCGATGTGGGCTGCCGCTATGTGATCGTGGGCCACAGCGAGCGACGCCAGTACTTCGGCGACACCGACGCCAGCGTGAACAAGAAGCTGCGGGCCGCCCTCGCCCACGGGCTGCGGCCGATCGTCTGCGTGGGCGAGAGCAAGCCCCAACGCGACGCCGGCGAGGCCGAGCCGATCGTCACGGCCCAAGTGCGCGCCGCCCTCGCCGAGGTTACGGCCGCGGATTTGGCCGAGGTGGTGATCGCCTGCGAGCCGATCTGGGCCATCGGCACGGGCGATACCGCGACCGCCGCCGACGCCCAGGCCATGCACCTGGCGATCCGCCGCACCTTGGGCGAGCTCTACGGCGACGAGGCGGCCCAGCAGGTGCGCATCCAGTATGGCGGCAGTGTGAAGCCAGAGAACGTGGACGAGCTGATGGCCCAGCCCGATATCGACGGCGCGCTGGTGGGCGGCGCCTCGCTGAAGGCCGACAGCTTTCTGCGGATCGTGCACTTCCACTAAATGCACCAACGACCGGATACTGAAGACGAAGGTAGGCGGCAAGAGCTCGGCCTGGACTCTTGCCCCCTGCCTTTTTTGGTCGTTACGGAGCTTCCACCATGGAGCTACTGATCATCATTGCCCTGGCCCTCGCCAACGGCCTCTTCGCCGCCACCGAGCTCGCCCTGGTCTCGGCGCGGCGTGGGCGCCTCGAGCAACGGGCCGACGACGGCGACCAGGGCGCCGCAGTGGCCCTGCGCCTGCAGGATAGCCCCGACCGCTTTCTGGCGGCGGTGCAGGTGGGCATCACGCTGATCGGCACACTCAACGGTGTCTTCGCGGGCGCCACCCTGGCCGGCCAGCTGGCCCCGCTGATCGCGGGCCTGCCCTACATCGGCGGG
>DAOUGF010000292.1:0-15666 GCA_034429295.1 Chloroflexaceae bacterium | reverse complement strand
AACTCCTGGGCGCTGTCGAGCTCGCTCAGCCGCTCGGGCAGCTGATCCACCGGGATCACCTTGTTGGTGCCGGGGATGCTAGCGATCTCCACCTCGTAGGGGTTGCGCACATCGAGCAGGAAGGGCCGGTCCGGCCCCTCGAGCCTGGCGGCAAGTTCGGCCGGCGTGATCTCGTACTGGTTGCTCAAGGAGTGTACCTCCGGCGTGATGCCACAAAACTGCTCGTAGTCGATGAGCTCGGTGACCGTGGGATGCTCCCCGCAGACCGGGCAGTTCGGGTCGCGACGCAGCTTCAGCTCGCGGAAGCGCATCGTAAGGGCATCATACAACATCAGGCGACCGATCAGCGTCTCGCCGATCCCGGTCAGCAGCTTGATCGCCTCGGTGGCCTGGATGGTCCCGATCACTCCTGGCAGCACGCCCAGCACGCCGCCCTCGGCGCAGGAGGGCACCAGGCCGGGAGGCGGCGGCTCGGGGTAGAGGCAGCGGTAGCAAGGGCCGCCATCCTTGGGGGAGAAGACCGTGGCCTGGCCCTCGAAGCGGAAGATGCTGCCGTAGATGTTCGGCTTGCCCAGCATCACCGCCGCGTCGTTGGTGAGATAGCGGGTGGGGAAGTTGTCGGTGCCGTCCACCACGATATCGTATGGCCGCATCAGGTCGAAGGCGTTCTCGGAGGTGATCTGGGTCTCGTAGGTGGTCACCTCGATGGCGGGATTGAGATCGCGCAGGCGTGCCTTCGCCGACTCCGTCTTGGAGACGCCGAGGGTGGAGGTGCCGTGGACGATCTGGCGCTGCAGGTTGCTCTCGTCCACCACATCGAAGTCGATCAGGCCGATATGGCCGACGCCCGCGGCGGCCAGGTAGAGCGCAAGAGGCGAGCCGAGGCCGCCCGCGCCGATCAGCAGCACGCTGCCCTGCTTGAGCTTGCGCTGCCCCTCCATGCCGACCTCGGGCATGATCAGGTGCCGGCTGTAACGGCGGATCTCCTCGTTGGAAAGGGCTATATCGCTCATACTTCGCTCCGAATAGAGAATTGAGCGTGTGTAAAACTTCTCAACTCTCTCGCTTTCCGCCAGCGATCGCCGGGATAATGCTCACCGTGTCGCCGTCCTTCAGGGGTGTGGCCTCGCCCTGAAGATAGCGGATATCCTCATCGCCGATGTAGACATTCACGAAGCTGCGCAGCTTGCCATCGTCGCCGAAGAGTTGCTTGCCGAGGGCCTGGTGCTGCTCTGCGAGGCCCCGCAGCAGGGCGCCGACGGTATCGGCCTCCAGGGTGACGCTGGCGTTGCCGCCGGCATACTGGCGCAGCGCGGTTGGGATCATGATCGTAACGGCCATCTCAATGCTCCTCTAAGATCGTCACGGGCTCGTGGATAAAGCGGGCGCCCTCGTCAACGAGCAGCCAGGAGGCAAACTCGGCGGCCTTGCCCTCGCGCACCGACTGGATAGCGAAGGCGAAGCTAGTGCCGCCGATCGCCTGGGCGCCGACCCGATCCCGCTCAGACGGCGTGGCGGGGTAATCGGGGTGGGAATGGTAGCAGCCCACGATCTCCAGGCCGCGGGCCTGGCTCTCGCGGTCGGCCCGCAGGTAGTCGCGGGGATCGAGATAGAAGCGGTCCCGCCGGGAGTTAGGGTCGTCGCTCTCGGCGAGCTGCACTTGCCCGGCCCAGCGGTTCTCGAGGGGCAGGGCCTCGCGCACCAGCTTCGTCTCGCCATCATAGCCGCCGAGCAACAGGCCCACACACTCGTCGGGGTAGGCCGCCTCGGCGTGGGCGGCGATGGCGCGGGCCGCAGATTGAGATAGTTTAAGCATCGCTAGATCCCGCTGCCATGCTCATAGCCCGGCTCCTCCCAGAAGCGCTCGCTGAGGTAGCGGGCGGCGCTGTCACAGAGAATGGTAACCACTACGCCTTGCCGCAACTCTCGGGCCACCCGCAGGGCGGCGGCTACATTGGCGGCGGCGGAGATGCCGACGAGCAGCCCCTCCTGGCGGGCGAGCCGGCGGGCCATCTCGAAGGCCTCCTCGCTGCTCACCTCCAGCACTCCATCGGGCACCGCCGGATCGTAGATCGAAGGCACGAGCCGGGTGGAGGCCATATGCTTCACGCCTTCGAGGGCATGGTAAGGCCCATCGGGCTGCACCGCGATGGCGGTGAGGTTAGGGGCGAGCTCCCGCAGGCGCCTGGTGACGCCCATGAAGGTCCCACTGGTGCCGAGCGCTGCGACAAAATGGGTCACGCGGCCATTCGTCTGGCGCCAGATCTCAGGCCCCGTGGTCTCGTAGTGGGCGAGGGGGTTGGCCGGGTTGCTGTACTGGTCGGGATAGAAGTAGCGCTCGGGATTGCGGGCCACCAGCTCGCGGATGGTCGCGATGGCGAGATCCATCCCCTCAGCGGGATCGGTGAGGATCAGCTCGGCGCCGAGTGCGCGCAGGGTGCGGATGCGCTCGGGAGTGGCGTTGGCCGGGAGAGCGAGAGTGACGCCGTAGCCGAGGGCGGCGCCCACCGTGGCGTAGGCGATACCGGTGTTGCCGCTGGTGGCGTCGGCGATGCGCATGCCGGGGCGGAGCAGGCCGCGGCGCTCGCCGTCGCAGATCATCCAGAGGGCGGGCCGGTCCTTCACCGAGCCGCCGAGCTGCATCCACTCGGCCTTGCCGTAGAGCTCCACGCCGGGGGGCAGCTCCTCGCCCACCCGCGCCAGGCGCAGCAGCGGCGTCTCTCCGATCAGCTGGAGGGGAGTCGTCATGGCATCACCGCCGGCTCTGCTGGTAGTGATGCACGGCCGATTGGAGGGTATGGAGGGCGAGGCTGGCGCAGCGGGGACGGGCGCGGGCCACCTCGGCGCCGATCAGCTGGAAGAGGGTCGCGTCCTCCATGGCCAGAATATCGGCGAGGCGAGCGCCCTGCAGCTCCTCGGCGAGCAGCGAGGCGGCGGCCTGGCTGATCGTGCAGCCGCGGCCCTCGAAGCGCAGCTCGGCCACCCGCTCGCCGGCCGCGTCGGCCTTGAGGTAGATCGTCACGGTGTCGCCGCATTCAGGGATGCCTCCGGGCAGCGTCACGTCGGCGTCGGCGATCGGGCCGTAGTGGCGCGGGCGCTCGTAGTGTTCCAGCAGCCTGTCGATGATGGCCTGACGGTCCATAGAGCGATTGTCGTGGAGATGAAAGTAAGGGCGCCCCATCGTGAGCCCACCGCGGGGCGCCCTTACGCATCTGCGCACGCACCGTTGGAGCGCTACGCGCCCTTCTCGATCGGCAGGCCCACGCTATTGCCCCACTCGGTCCAGCTGCCGTCGTAGTTGCGCACCTTGGGGAAGCCGAGCAGATAGGTGAGCACGAACCAGGTATGGCTGGAGCGCTCGCCGATGCGGCAGTAGGCGATCACATCCTTGTCGGGCGTCACGCCCTTGCTGCCGTAGAGCTCCTTCAGCTCCTCAGGGCTCTTGAAGGTGCCGTCCTCGCGCACCGCCTGCGCCCAAGGGATGCTCACGGCCGTGGGGATGTGGCCGCCCCGCAGCGTACCCTCCTGGGGATACTCCGGCATGTGGGTGCGCTCGCCGCTGTACTCCTGAGGGCTGCGCACATCCACCAGGGCCACCCCATCGCGCTTCTTGATATGCTCGAGCACCTGGTCGCGGAAGGCGCGGATGGTGGCGTCGTCGCGCGGCGGAGCGGTGTAGTTGCCGCGAGGGTAGTTCGGCACCTCCTTCGTCAGCTCGCGGCCCTCGGCGATCCACTTGGCGCGGCCGCCGTTGAGGATGCGGGCATCCTTGTGGCCGAAGAGCTTAAAGACCCAGAAGGCGTAGGTGGCCCACCAGTTGTTCTTGTCACCGTAGAAGACCACCGTGGTATCGTTGGAGATCCCTTTGCTGGCCAGCAACTCGCTGAAACGCTCGGAGTCGAGATAGTCGCGCATCACCGGATCGTTCAGATCGGTCACCCAATCGATCTTCACTGCGCCGGGGATGTGGCCAGTGTCGTAGAGCAGCATATCCTCGTTGCTCTCCACGATCCGAACGTTCGGGTCGGACAGATGCTCGGCGACCCAATTGGTATCGACGAGCACCTCAGGATGTGCATAGCCGCTCATGGTGGCTCCTTCGCCAGTGCATCAGATAGACGAGAACGCCGGGCATTGTACGCCCGGCGCCCCGAAAAGTCAAGTTCTTAAGCTGGATACTCAACAAAAACCCGATCGTCCTCAACGAAGACGCGATAGGTCTCCACCGGCTCGAAGGCGGGGAAGGTGCGGGGCTCGCCGCTGCGGACATCGAAGATCGAGCCGTGGAGCGGGCATTCCACACAGTACTCATCGGGGTCGAACTCGCCGGCGCTGAGGGAAGCCTCGGCGTGGGAGCAGGTGTCATCAATGGCGTAGAGCTCGTCGTCCACGCGAAAGACAGCGATCGTGTGGCCGTTCACATCGAAGGCGCGGCCGGTGCCTGGAGGAATGTCGGCGAGGGTGCCGATCTGAACTGCTGGCATAGTAACAGAAGCCCTAGAAGAAGCGCTTTGATCGCGATCCACGAGGTGGGGCGTGGGGCGTTTGGATCGCGAATGACACGAAATGGGGCGAAAAACGCGAAGGCGAAAGGCGAAAGGGCTAAGGTGAAGACGCGAAGGAGAATGCGCGAAGGGATTGCTATTTCGCGTCTTTCCTTTCGCGTCTTCCCTTTCGCGAGTTCGCGACTTCGCGTTTCGTGTTTTTCGCGGCGAAGCTTCGCGTTTTTCGCGATCCAACCCCTCGCGATCCAAACCCTACCCCACCGAGCCCTCCATCTCCAGCTGGATCAGCCGGTTGAGCTCGACGGCGTACTCCATTGGCAGCTCGCGGGTGAAGGGCTCCATAAAGCCGAGCACGATCATCGAGAGGGCGTCGGCCTCGGGCAGGCCGCGGCTCATCAGGTAGAAGAGCTGCTCCTCGCCGATCCGCCCCACCGTCGCCTCGTGGGCCAGGGTGCAGCGGTCCTCCTCGATCTCGATGAAGGGGATGGTGTCGGAGGCCGAGCGCTCGTCGAGGATCAGGGCGTCGCAGTTGACGTTGATCTTCGCGCCGTGGGCGCCGGGCGCCACCTTCGCCAGGCCGCGGTAAGTCGTCTTACCGCCGTCCTTGCTCACCGACTTGTTCGTGATCCGGCTGGTGGTCTCCGGCGCGTTGTGGATCATCTTCGCGCCAGCATCCTGGTGCTGACCCTTGCCCGCGTAGGCCACCGAGAGCACCTCGCCGCGCGCCTTGCGGCCCATCAGGTAGACGGAGGGGTACTTCATCGTCAGCTTGGAGCCGATGTTGCCGTCCACCCACTCCATGCTCGCCTCCTCGTAGGCTACGGCCCGCTTGGTGACGAGGTTGAAGATGTTGTTGGCCCAGTTCTGGATGGTGGTGTAGCGGAACTTGCCGCCCTTCTTGACGATCACCTCCACCACGGCCGAGTGGAGCGAGTTGGTGGAGTAGATCGGCGCGGTGCAGCCCTCGATGTAGTGGGCCTCGGCGCCCTCCTCAATGATGATCAGCGTCCGCTCGAACTGGCCCATGTTCTCCGCGTTGATGCGGAAGTAGGCCTGCAGCGGGATGTCCACCTTCACGCCCGCCGGCACGTAGACGAACGAGCCGCCCGACCAGACGGCGGTGTTCAGCGCGGCGTACTTGTTGTCGGCGGCGGGGACAAGGGTGCCGAAGTACTGCTTAAAGATCTCCGGGTACTCCTTGAGCGCCGTGTCGGTGTCGAGGAAGATCACGCCCTGCTTGGCCCACTCCTCGCGCAGCGAGTGGTAGACCACCTCGGACTCGTATTGGGCGCCGACGCCGGCCAGGAACTTGCGCTCGGCTTCAGGGATGCCCAGCCGCTCGAAGGTGTTCTTGATCTCGGGGGGCACGGCGTCCCAATCGGTCTGTGGGCGCTCGCCGGCCCGCACGAAGTAATGGATCTCGTCGTGGTTCAGCTCGGCCAGCTCGGGGTTGGCCCACATGCCGGCCACGGGCACGGGCTTCTGGTTGAAGATCTCGAGGGCCTTCAGGCGCCGCTTGAGCATCCACTCAGGCTCGCCCTTCATGCCGGAGAGCTCGCGCACGACCCGCTCGTTCAGGCCCTTGGGCGCCTTGAAGAGGTAGTTCTCCTCGTTGCGGAAGCCATACTTCGAGTAGTCAAACTGCAGGTTGGTTGCCTCAGCGACCATTGTGTATATCTCCTGTTGGGCCGAAGCATTGCGGCCAGAGGCTGCAGCGTTTCGGCCTACATATCGCTCCTAGATCTCGTCCTCGTCGTGAGGAGCCTCCACCCCGTACAGTCCGGCCTTGAGCGCCTTCAGCGAGAGCAGGGCGCACTTGAGGCGAGTTGGGTTCTTGCTCAGGGGGATGCCGATCAGCTCCAGCAGGTCCTCCTTGCTGTAGGCCTTGGCCGCCTCGACCGACATGCCGCGGAGCTCGTCGGTGAGCAACGAGGCCGAGGCCTGGCTGATGGCGCAGCCGCGGCCGGAGAAGCGCACATCCGCGATCACATCGTCCTCGATCAGCAGGTCGATCCGTACCCGATCGCCACAGAGCGGGTTATGCTCCTCATGGGAGATCGTCGGGCCCTCGAGGGTGCCGAAGTTATGGGGGTACTTCGCATGCTCGAGGATCTGCTCGCGGTACATATCGTCCATCGCCGTACCTTCATCGTCCGTAGTCTGTGAACGGCTACAGACTACACAAACATCCTTCGTGCCTTCTCCAACCCAACGGCCAAGCGGTCGATCTCCTCACGGGTATTATAGATGTAGAAGCTCGCCCTGGTGGTGGCGGGCACATCGAGATGGCGGTGCAGCGGCTGGGCGCAGTGATGGCCTGCCCGCACCGCTACGCCCTCGCCGTCGAGGATAGCGGCAACGTCGTGAGGATGCACGCCGTCGAGGGCAAAGCTCAGGGCGGCACCGCGGTCGGTCGTGTCCCGCGGGCCGAAGATCGTCACGCCTTCCAGCGCGCCGAGACACTCCAGCCCGTAGCTGAGCAGATCCTGCTCGTGGCGGTGGATGGCCTCCATACCGATGGCGCTGAGATAGTCGCAGGCCTCGCCGAGGGCGATCGCCTCGCCGATCGCGGGCGTGCCCGCCTCGAAGCGGGCCGGCACATCGGCGTAGCTGCTCCGTTCCAACTCCACCACCTTGATCATCGAGCCGCCGCCGAGGAAGGGCGGCATGGCCTCAAGCAGCGCCCGGCGGCCCCAGAGAACGCCGATGCCGGTGGGCGCGCACATCTTATGCCCGCTGAAGGCCAGGAAGTCGCAGCCCAGTTCCTGCACATCAACCGGCATGTGCGGCACGCTCTGGGCCCCGTCCACCACCACCACCGCGCCAACATCGTGGGCCCTGTCGGCGATCAGGCGCACCGGGTTGATCGTGCCGAGCACATTCGACTGATGGGTGAGTGCGACGAGCCTGGTGCGCTCGGTGAGCTTCTCGTCGAGCTCATCGAGGCGCAGGCGGCCCTCCTCGTCGATGCCGAGATAGTCGATCGCGGCCCCCACCCGCTGCGCCAGCATCTGCCAGGGCACGATGTTGGAGTGATGCTCCATGATCGTCAGCAGGATGCGGTCGCCCGCCCGCAGATTGGCCCCGCCCCAGGCGTAGGCCACCAGGTTCAGCGCCTCGGTGGTGTTGCGGGTGAACACCACCTCCCGCTGGCTCGCCGCGCCGATGAAGCGGGCAACCTTGCCGCGGGCCCGCTCATAGGCGAAGGTGGCCTCCTCGCTCAGCTTGTAGACGCCGCGGTGGACGTTGGCGTTGTAGCGCCGGTAGTACTCCTCAAGGCAGGCGATCACCTGGCGCGGCTTCTGGGAGGAGGCCCCGCTATCGAGAAAGGCCAGCGGCTTACCGTTCACCTCCTGCTGGAGGATCGGGAAGTCGCGCCTGATAGCGAGGACATCGAATTGGGTGAGAGTGGCCATAACGATCCTATTGGGGCGCCTCGCGTGGGCGCCCACAACGGGGCGCCCTTACGCTTGAGCTTCGGCGGGCCGACGACGAGAGCTTAGATCTTGCTCTCGATGATCGCCTCGAGCTCTGTCCGCAGCGACTCGATCGGGATCGTGTCGAGGGCGGGGCTGAAGAAGCCCATGACGATCATGCGCTTGGCCTCGTCCTTGGCGATGCCACGGGACTGCATGTAGAACAGCTGCTCCTCCTCGACGTCGCCGCTGGTGGAGGCGTGGCCGCCTTTGAGCACGCTGTTGGTATCGATCATCAGGCCGGGGATCGAGTCGTTGCGCGCCTTCGGGCTGAGGTGCAGGGCATGCTCCTCGAGGCGGGTGCTGGTAGCAGCCGACTCGTGCTCGATCTTGATCATGCCGTCGAAGACGCTGTAGCCCGTGTCGTTGACCACCGTCTTGAACTCCATGAAGCTCTCGGCGTTATGGCCGACGTGGCGCAGCCAGGGAGCCGTGAGCAAGATCTGGGAGTCGCTGGCGAAGGTGGCGCCGTTCCAGTTCACCCGCGAGCCGTTGCCCTTCAGCGTGGTCTCGGCCTCGATATGCTGCACCTTGCCGCCGAGGGCGATCGAGGTCCACTGGGCCGAAGCGTCGCGGTCGAGCAGCAGCTTCTGCCCGCCGATGTGGTAGACGTTCGCGCCCCAGCGCTGCGCCGAGATGAAGCGCACCTGGCTGCCCGGGCCGGCGAAGATCTCGCTGATCGGCGCGGCGAGGACATTGCTCTCATGGTCGGCTGAGACGAACTCCTCGATCAGGGTGACGCTGGCGTTCTCCTCCACGAT
Organism: Chloroflexaceae bacterium; assembly: GCA_034429295.1. Classification (GTDB taxonomy): domain Bacteria; phylum Chloroflexota; class Chloroflexia; order Chloroflexales; family Chloroflexaceae; genus OHK40. The sequence continues at coordinate 6,924 of DAOUGF010000292.1, read as the reverse complement.
CACCAGGGTGCGAGGGAAGACCGCGCTGGAGCCGGCCGGGAGCGTGTAGCGCACGCGGAGCGGCGTCTCGGCGGCCACGTTCTTCGGCACGTAGAGCAGCACGCCGTCGCGCCAGAGGGCCGCCCGCAGCGCGCTGAACTTATGCTCGAGCGGCGCCACAGCGGTGTCCATGCGGGCCTTGATCAGCTCCTCGTGGGAGGCCAGGGCCTCGTGGAGCGGCTTGAAGACCACGCCCTGCGCGGCGAGGCCCTCGTCCCACTCAAGGGTCGTTGCGTCCTCCGTGCTGGGCGCGAGCTCCTCGGGCACGAGGCCACTGAGGTCGGTGCGGCGCCAGAAGGGCGGGCTCGCCTGGGCGAAGAACTCCCAGGCCTCGCGGCGGCGCTCGCCGAGCCAGCCGGGCTCGCCGCGCTCGCGAGAGGCGGCGAGGATGCTGTCGGCGGAAAGCTCTCTCAGAGTAAGTGCTGTCGTAGTCATAGTTACGCGGCCCCCGCCAGCTCCTCGCGCAGCCAGTCGTAGCCCTTCTCCTCCAGCTCCAGGGCCAGCTCAGGGCCACCCTCGCGCACAATGCGGCCATCCATCATCACAGAGACGAACTGGGGCTTAATGTAGTTGAGCAGGCGCTGGTAGTGGGTGATCACCAGGGCGGCCATGTGGGGGCCGGCGAGGCGGTTCACGCCCTCGGCGACGATCCGCAGGGCGTCGATATCGAGGCCGGAGTCGGTCTCGTCCATCACGGCCATGCTCGGCCTGAGCATCGTCATCTGGAGGATCTCAAGGCGCTTCTTCTCGCCGCCGGAGAAGCCCTCGTTCAGATAGCGACGGGCAAAGCTCTCGTCCATGTCGAGCAGCTTCATACCCTCGCGCAGCTGCTTGCGGAACTCCGCGAGCGGGATCGAGGTCTGCTTCGGGTCAACGCCCTCCTGAGCGCGATGGGCATTGATCGCGGCCCGCAGGAAGTTCGCCACCGTCACGCCGGGCACCGCCACGGGGTACTGGAAGGCGAGGAAGAGGCCGAGCTTGCTGCGCTCGTCGGGATCGAGCTCAAGGACGTTCTGGCCCTTGTAGAAGATCTCGCCCCGTGTTACCTCGTAGCCAGGGTGGCCGGCGATAACGTTCGCCAGGGTGCTCTTGCCGCTGCCGTTGGGCCCCATGATCGCGTGGATGGTGCCCTCGCGCACGGTGAGGTTCACGCCCTTAAGGATCTCTTTGTCGCCAATACCGGCGTGAAGATCCCGGATCACCAGATCGTTGCTCATGATCTCCTCATCAAGACACTACAACACTACAGTGAGCATTAGCTCTTCACGCGCTGAACGGGCGTGAGCGGGATATCGCCGCTGCGCACAACGAAGCGGCAGGTGTGGGCGCCCTCGCGGATGGTGCTCTCCAGGGCCAGCTTCTCGCCGAGCACATACTCGATCATCTGACGCTCCATCGAGCAGACCTCCGGATGGTCCTGGGCGATATCGTAGAAGGGGCAGGCGAAGAGCCTGATGCCGTCGCGGGCCTCGGCGACTTCGGCCGGCACGCCGCGCTGCTCCAGGAGGCTGCGCAGCTCGTCGAGCCGCTCGGCCATGCCGGTGCCCTCCATCTGGCCGGCGTACTCCTCGGCCAGGCGGCGGCTCACCCGCTCCAGCAACTGCTCGACCTTCTCAGCGCCCTCGAAGGCGATCAGCTCCCGCAGCAGCCCGGTGATCAGCCGGTCGTACTGCTTGGGGAAGCGGCTGCGGGCCTGCTCGCTCAATGTGTAGACCAGCCGCGGACGGCCGGGGCCATAGCGCTCGGAGCGGGCGTCGACGAGCCCCTCGGCCTGCAGATGCACCAGATGGTCGCGCACGGCGGTGGCGCTGACGCCGAGCAGCGCAGCGAGCTCCTTCACAGTCGCCTCGTTGTTGCGCTGCAGATACTGGAGAATCTGGCCCGCCGCGCTGGCGGTTGAATAGCCGATCACTAGCATAGTAGCAATCCTCCGAACTACTATGGAGTCTACCAGTATTCAGCGTTTTTGTCAATAAAATAACCGAAAAGCTATTTTATTAAGGAATCACCACGATCCTAGCCGAATTACCTGTAATTTTGTAATCACGCCGGTGCTACACTACGGCTACGCCCACAGGAATGCGAGAGCAGGCCGGGGGTCGTTGCCGCGGCCCCCGCGCCCGGAGGAGGCAGCGATGAGCAAATGGGAATATAAGGTTGTGTTTGTGGAGGGGTGGGAGCGGATCTCGGTCGAGGGGCAGGAGACGCGGCCTGAAGAGGGAGAGCGCCACAGCGCCTTCGCGCGGCGCTTCCTGAACGGGCTGGGCGCCGACGGCTGGGAGCTGACGGGCATCCAGCACAGCATGCCGGGCCGCAGCTACCTGATCTTCAAGCGCGAGCTCGCCGAGGGGGCCGAGCCTGACCTCTCGGTGGTGCGGCGCGAGCGCACGCCCGAGCCGGAGGCCAGCCCGGCGCCGGAGAGTGGCGGAGCGCAGGTGGTGTCGGTATAGAGCCTACCGGCCCTCGTTGCGCCGCGGATTGATCCGCGGGCCACGGGCGCCGAACGGCCCGGCCGAGGTGCCACCCTCGGCGGTATTCGCCTTCTCGTTGGTGAGGCTCACACTCGGCGGCTGCGGGCCGTCGCTGGCGGCCACCTGCAGCCGCCCGATCTCCTGGGCCCGCAGCTCCTCGGCTTGCCGCAGCAACTCCGGCGCGGGGGCGTGGTAGAACTCTAACGCCTCGCCGTGCTTGTCAACGCCGGTGTAGGTGACCAGCACCCGGCTGCCGGCCGGGATGCCGCCGGAGGCGAGCAGGTCGGCCAGGGGCGCATCGATATTCTTCAGCAGCTGCTGGCGCAGGGGCCGTGCACCGAAGCGCGAGTCGAAGCCCTTGGTGAGCAGATACTCCTTCGCCTCCTGAGTCACGTCCACCTGGATGCCGTGGCGCAGGTACTGCTCGTTGCTCTCGAGGAGCATACGGTCGAGCACGCTGCGGAGCACATCGCTGGAGAGCGGGCGGAAGGCCACGATCTCATCGAGGCGGTTGATCCACTCGGGCTGGAAGACCTTCTGCAGGGACTCGAAGCCGATCTGATAGATCTGCTGGCCGGTGGCCTCCACATCGCCGTGGGGGGTGCGGAAGCCGATCGTGCGCCGATCGAGGTAGTCCACCATCTCCTTGGCGCCGACGTTGGTGGTGAAGATCACGATGCTGCTCTGGAAGCTGACGCGGCGCCCGCCGTTGAGCAGCAGGATCTCGCCGTCCTCCATCACCTGAAGCAGCAGGTTCCAGAGCTCGGGCTGGCCCTTTTCGATCTCGTCGAAGAGGACCACGCTGTTCTCCTGCTCGATGATCTCAGGGTTGAGCAAGGGCTTCTGGTCGCGGCCGACGTAGCTGGGCGGCGCGCCGACAAGGGCGCTCACCTCGTGGCCCTGGCTGAAGAGCGAGCAGTCGATCTTCAGGAAGGCCTCGCCATCGGGGCGCAGCAGCTGGGCGAGGGCGCGGGCGGTGGCCGTCTTCCCGACGCCGGTGGGGCCAAGGAAGAGCAGGGTGGCCCGAGGGCGACGGGTGTTGCCGGCCGAAAAGCCGAAGCGGGCGCGGTTCAGCACGCGGACAACGCTCTCGATCGCCCGCTCCTGGCCAAAAATCTGCTCGCGGATGCGGCGCTCCACCGCGTCGAGCGGGTTTTGATCGCCCCGCACGGCCCGCATCATCCCTCGCGTCTGGTCAGTCATAAAGCCCTTCGTCCTCCTGGGGTCGCTGCATCGCCTCCGACCGGGCACACCTGGATCGCCCCGGGCGACATTGTAGCATTCCCCGCTTACCGGCGGAGAGCGCGGCGGAGGGCGCCAACGCTCAACGGCGGAAGTTCGTTTGTGAGTAGCGCGTAGCGTGTACGACGTGTGCTGGTAGGCAATACGCGCCTAGCGCAGGCGTGTGACCGCAGTGACTACAGCGACGACGAGAAACAGGATCAAGCTCAGCGGGAAGCGGCCAATCAGGGTGATCAACAAGACTAACGGGAGGGCGCCGAGGGAGAGGCAGACGCCAACGGCGAACTGCATCGGCCGGCCGCGCTTGTTGTGCGTGAACCGATCGATCAGACGTATCAGCAAGTCGCCTGCCATCGGGCCAAGCAGAAAGGCGACAATAAGGCTGAAAAAGCCGATCCGCAGCAGCACCTGCGCGCCGAGGAAGGAGACCAGCACGCCATAGAGCAGCGCGATGATCCCTGCAGCGAGCAGGGTACCCACGCCGACCTGATAGTTGACGGGCCGACGGATCTTTGCGCACTCCGGGCAGAGCTGGCCCACGGCCGCGGGACGAACACAGTCAGCGCAGATCGGCCGGTCGCAGTTCGTGCAACGCAGGCCCGTCTCACGATCCGGGTGGATGTAGCAGTGGAGCACGTCGGCCGCGGGCTGCGCGGCGGCCTGTGCGGGAGCTGCCTGCTCCTCGGCGGGTGCGCCGAGGGGCGGAGCCGGCTCACGCACCTGCACGCCGCCGGGCGCGAGCACCTCGCCGGCGGCGAGGCGCGCCTCCACTTGGGCGAGGATGGCCTGGGCCTCAACGTTGCTTGGGTCGATGGCGAGCGCGCGCCGCAGATGCTCGGCCTTCTCCCGGTAGGGGCGCACGCTACCCGCCAGGCCGATCAGCGCATCCACACGCTGCGGATCGATCTCGAGGGCCTGCCGATAGCGCTGGCGGGCGGTGTAGGCGTCGCCGGCGATCAGGGCCGCGTTGCCCTGAGCTACAAGGGCGTCTGCGTCGCCCGAAGCAGTAGTGGCGTCGGTCATTGCTGGTACTCCTGCTGCCATTATACCGTGTCTAGAGCCAGGGCGGCAACGTGGGGCGCCCCTGAGAGCGGGGTATGAGCAAAGTCGGTGGGGCTTGCGCCCCACACCCCGTTTGTTTTGTCGGGGGGTGGGCGCCCACCCCCCGACACCCCCTGCGCCAGGGGCCTCGCCCTTGGACCCCAAATCCGACGCTTTTCCCAGACGAGACGGCTGGCGGTGCATGCCCCTCGGCGCCGAGAGCGGGTAGTGCCATACCCGCTCGACGGCAGCTGCCCGGCGGGGGCGTTTGGATCGCGAATGACACGTTACGAAGTGGCGCGCAGCGCCTAAGCTTCGCCGCGAAAAACACGAAACGATGGCACGAAGAAACGAAAAGGAAGACGCGAAAACTGACGCGCTGCCTGCGCGTTGCAGACAGCAAGCCAGGGGCAGCCACGACGGGCTGCCCTTCTATTGTTAGCGGCCCGCGAGGGCGCTCTGCTCAAGGGCGAAGCGCCCGACAAGCAGACAGTGGTCGCTGGCCCGGCTGGAGCAATCGGTGGTGAGCGCCAGCGGCCGGATCTCCCCAGCGCTGAAGAGATAGTCGATGCGGAGCAGCCCCCACTGCACGCCCAACTCATCGGGCCGCCAGCTGGCGCCGAAGCCAGAACCGACGGCGCGGTGGGCGTCCTGCAGGCCGGCGCTCAGGTCGAAGTAGGCCGGCTCGCGCTCGGTGACGTTCATGTCGCCGGCGAGGATGAGCGGGTCGCCGCTGCGCCGCCGCAGCTCATCCACAAAGCGCCGCAGCGCGACGATCTGCTCATCGCGGGGGCCGGTGTTGTAGCAGCGCAGGGGCGAGCAGCCCTCCGCGAAGATGCGCGGCGGCATAGGGTGGGCGTTCACCACGGTCACCGTCTGGCCGCCGAGGTCGAGACGGGCCCAGACAATCCGCGGCATATCCCAAACCGGATCGGGCAACTGAGGCACGGCGGCCTCGACGATCGGCAGCCGGCTGAGGATCACCAGGCTTGGCGCTGTCTCCTCGGGGCGCAGTAGGCGGTAGGGATAGGCCGCGGCGATCGCCTCATCGGCGGCGATCTCCTCCCAGAGCGCCTCTTGGAGCGTGACGACGTCGGGCTGGTGTTGCGCCAGCGCCTCCCGCAGATCCCCGGCCGACACACCACCGACGAAGACGTTCCACTGGAGCAGGGTAAGCTCAGGGCCTTGGGCTGCGGATGCGGGGGTTGGCAGGCGCAACGCCGGCGGGAAGGCGATCAGGAAGGCGGCGCCAGCGCTCAGCAGCCCCAACCGCAGCAGGAACATGCCGCGGCTGAGGGCGAAGGGGGCGAGCAGCAGCGCGGGAAGAAAGAGGTAATGGGCGAGCACTTGGGCGAGGGCGACGGAGCCCTCCCGCTGCGGGGCAAGAAGCGAGACTAGGGTAAACAGCACCAGCCCGAAGGGGTAGAGCGCCGGCAACAGGTCGCGGGCCAGGGGCGCCGGCCTACGGCGCCGGATCCTCGAGGGCACGCCAATTCCTTACATCGCTAGACGAGGTTTGCAGGTCCGCTGTCGCTCGCGCCGGAGAGGGGGCGCAGCGCAGCCTGATGCGCTACAAACGATGGCGCGGGCGCATCGGCTATACTATAGCAGGTTTTAGGCCTCATCCCGGAGGAGCCATGATCGAGGTTGCGCTGATGCTGGAGGGCCAGGACGGCCTCACCTGGCCGCGCTGGCAGCGGTTGGCCCGCGCCGCCGAGGAGCTCGGCTTCGTCGGCCTGTACCGCTCGGACCACTACACGAACGCGAACCCCCCGGACAAAGAGTCGCTGGAGCTGTGGGTCTCTCTCACCTGGCTGGCCTCCCACACCAGCAAGCTCGAGTTCGGCCCGATGGTCTCACCTGTATCGTTCCGCGAGCCGACGATGACGGCTCGCATGGCCGCCGCCGTAGACGACCTCTCGGGCGGGCGGCTGCACTTGGGCCTCGGCGCCGGCTGGCAAGAGCGGGAGCACCGCAACTTCGGCCACCAGCTGCTGGAGAAGGGTCCGCGCATGGATCGCTTCGCCGAGGGGCTTGAGGTGATCACGCGGCTGCTGCGGAGCGACGAACCGAGCAGCTATGAGGGCCGCTACTACCAGATCCGCGACGCCATCCTGCTGCCGCGGCCGCA
>DAOUGF010000291.1:0-2211 GCA_034429295.1 Chloroflexaceae bacterium | reverse complement strand
CCTCGTGGCCAAGTGGCGGGTGCATCAGATCCGGTACCCCAAGTGGCGAAAGATCGGCCGCCAGAAGTCGCGCCCGTAGCGGTCCCAGCCGTGGCAGCCGAAGGGCAGGGCGCCGCGATTCAGGGCCAGGCAGGCGGCCGGCTCCGTCTCGAAGGCGAACTGCCGGGCGCGACGGTAGGTAGGGATGCTGAAGCCCTCCCCGCGGCCGGGCACATAGAGCGACCAGAAGTAGTCCTCGTTGATGTCCCAGCACCGCGCCTTGGCCTCGTAGCGGCGCAGGCAGTCCAGGTGGGCCTGCACCCGCCGCAGCGAGAAGCCGCCATTGCCGACAGCGTTGCTCAGGCCTCGCAGGCGTGGGCGCGAGGGCGGCCAGGAGCGGCTGATGTGGAGCATCACCCGGAGGAGTGAGCGGTCCATCCAAGGCGCACCGATGTAGTCGTAGCCTGCCTCGCACCAGGACAGCAGCCGGTCGGCGAAGACGAAGGCGTCGAGCTGGTAGAGCAGCATATAGTCGTAGGCCAGGAAGCGCTCGTAGAAGCGCGGTTCGAGCAGCAGGCGGTTGTAGCTGGCGATGCTGGCGAAGTAGCCCGGCGCGAGGCGCTCCACCGCCAGCGGGGCGCCCGCGGTGTACGCCCGCAGATCAAGCCCATCGGGCGCCACGAGAACGATCGGGTGCCTGCGCAGCACCTCGAGGCAGCGGGCGAAGGCGACGGCCTCGTCGGCGGTGGGCGCCGGGCGGTAGACGGGCACGACGACAACGGCTCTGGCTGCAGTCATGGGCAGTAGGCGAAAATATCGGCCTGGAACTCCATCCCCAGCAAGTCCGGCCTGGCGACGAAGGGCGCCGGGGCGGCGTAGGCCTCCTTCAGCTTGGCCCGCCGCAGCTGCACCCTCGCGCTCATGACGGCGCGGCCCCCGCGTCGCGGCCCGCGAACAGCCGCCGCACGATGCGCCGCGCCCGCCGCAGCCGCCAGGCAAGCTTGCGGCCCAGGCCAGGTTCGAAGAGCAGGCGCTGCGTGTAGGCGTCGGCCGCGTGGTGCTGCTCCACCGCGGGCGGGTGGCGCAGGGGCAACGCGAGCGAGTCAGTCGGCAGGTTGGCGAGTATCCCGTCCTCAGTCGTGGTGTGAGTGCCCTGGGGCCCGTGGCCGATATTGGTGACGAGGTTCACCGCCGGCAGCGCCGTGAGGCCACCTTGGCGCCAGCAGCTGTAGATCCAGCGCAGCGCCCAGGTGTCGAGCCGCGCGGCGTAGACCTGGTCGAAGACAGCGCGCCAGCGGGCCGCCGCCCGCCGCTCGCCGAGCAGCTCGCGCAGCCAGAGGCCGTCGCGCAGGGCCGGCCAGTCGGCCATCGCGCCGTCGTAGAGCGCCCAGGCGCGGCGCCAGGTGGCCCAACCCCAGCAGTGGGGATAGCGAGAGAAGTAGTAGCTGAAGGGCGTGGGAGGCCGCGGCTGGAAGCTGTCGCCGGAAATCGCCATCACCCGCGGGTCGTCGGCGTAGCGCGCCAGCAACTCTTCGCAGTAGGGGAAGAAGCTCGGGTCTGGCACGCAGTCGTCCTCGAGAATGATCGCCCGCTCGACGGCGGCGAACACGGCGTTCAGGCCGCTCTCCACGCGGGCCCGCAGCCCCATGTTCCGCTCGGCGTAGAGCCGCGTCACCTCGCAGGGCCAGCTTATCTGCTCCACAACGGCGCGGGCCGCGGCCACGGCCGGCCCGTCGTCGGGGCGATCCGGCCGCGGGCCGTCGGCGATCAGGAAGAGCCGGCGCGGGCGGGCCTCGGCGATCGCCGCGAAGCTCTGCGCCGTGGCCTCGGGCCGGCGGAAGAGGATGAGGGCGACGGGGGTGTCAAGCTGAGCAGCCATAGATTCGCAGCCACGGGCATTCGAAGGCGTTTCCAGCTAGGGCCTGACGAGCACGAGCGTGCGGGTGGTTCGCGCTACCGGTCGGTAGCCGAGCGGGGCGAGGAACTGATAGACGGGATGCCCCGTCACCGCGCAGAGGTCGATGTCGCACTCGACCAGCACGCAGCGTGCAGGGAAGCGCTCCCAGTCGTTCGAGCGCAGCACGCCGAGATCGAGTCCCTCGACATCAACCGAGAGCAGATCGATGGACTGGCCGGCCGGCAGGTAGGCGCCGAGGATCGTGGCGAGGGGCTGCGCCATCACGGGCTGCACGGCGATGGGGGCGTGCCCCGCGTGAGCTCTGGCAGCCGCGA
>DAOUGF010000290.1:0-2686 GCA_034429295.1 Chloroflexaceae bacterium | reverse complement strand
GCAGGTGCTGATCAACCAGCTGATGCGCGGTGAGCCGATCGATCCGCTCTTCACCGCAGTCTCCGCTGCCGTCACCCTCGCCCTCGGCCTGCTGCTCACCCTCGTGGCGATGCGCCTCTTCGGCCGCGAGCAGGTGCTGTTCGGTAAGGGAGGGTAGTGCCATCAGGCCGGGCCGCCATATCATCGAAGATCGGCACGAGCTCGCCTACACCCTCAGGCGAGCGGAGCGGCCTTGAAAGATGCCGGCTGTTGGGCGCCCCGCCGCGGGCGCCCTTGCTACTTCGCCGCAAAGGTATTGTCCTGATACCGTCGCCAGGTTCGCGCTGCATCGAAAACGTATGGTAAAATCGGCGCCACGTAGCTAGTGCTAAATTTCCCAAGACGTGTGGGCAAAGCAATGTCCTGCGGCCCTGGAGCCGCCCATGTTGCGGGTTCGCTCGGATCGGCTGTTCCGCCGACCGTTGTGTGCCAATGGTGGCCACATAGGCCGAAGTTGCTGAGCGTTACAGCATTGAGGGGTTGATCGCATGAACAGCCTGGTCTGGGTCTGGGCCGCGCCGCTTAGCGGCATCGTCGCGCTCCTCTTCGCCGCCTTCACCGCCTCGGCGATCAGCCGGGAGGATGCCGGCACCGAGGCGATGAAAAAGATCGCGGGCGCCATCAGGGAGGGCGCCATGGCCTTCCTGGGGAGCGAGTATCGCGTGCTGGTGGTCTTCGTGGTGGTTGTGGCCGCCATTATCGGCGCCGTGGGCTTCGCCACCGCGGCCATGCACCCGCTCACGGCAGTGGCCTTCCTCGTCGGCGCCGCCTGCTCAGTGGCCGCCGGTTTCTTCGGGATGCGCGTCGCCACGCAGGCCAACGTCCGCACAGCCGCCGCGGCGATCAAGGGCATGCCGCCCGCGCTGCGGGTGGCCTTCTCCGGCGGCGCGGTGATGGGGTTGCTGGTGGTCGGGCTGGGGCTGCTCGGCGTTGGGCTGCTCTACATCATCCTGGGTGACGGCGGCGTGCAGAGCGGCATCATCAACGGCTTCGCCCTCGGCGCCTCCTCGATCGCGCTCTTCGCCCGCGTGGGCGGCGGTATCTACACGAAGGCCGCCGATGTGGGCGCCGATCTGGTGGGCAAGGTGGAGGCGGGCATCCCCGAGGACGACCCGCGCAACCCGGCGGTGATCGCCGACAATGTGGGCGACAATGTGGGCGATGTGGCTGGCATGGGCGCCGACCTGTTCGAGAGCTATGTCGGCTCGATCATCGCGACGATGGCCCTGGCGATCCTCATCCCGCAGATCGCCGTGGTGGGCGGCGCCGGCCTGGTGATGCTGCCGCTGCTGATCGCCGGTGCCGGCATCATCGCCTCCATCCTCGGCGTGCTGATCGTGCAGCGGGGCGGCGGCGCCAACCCCGCCCTGGCCCTGCGTATTGGTACCTTCACCTCGGGCGGGCTCACCCTGCTCTTCACCGCCGCGATCTCACTCGGCCTCTATCAGTCGTGGGTCTACTTCGGGGCCACGGTGGCCGGCCTGCTGGCCGGGATCATCATCGGCCTGCTCACCGAGTACTACACCTCCAGCGACTTCCGGCCCGTCCAGGGCATCTCCCACCAGTCGCAGACGGGCGCGGCCACCACGATTATCGCCGGCCTCGCCGTGGGCATGAAGTCCACCGTCGCCCCGATCCTGGTGATCGGCGTGGCCACCCTGGCGGCCTACTGGATCGGCGCTCCCAGCGACCAGGGCGTGCTCTGCATCGCGCTCGCCGCCGTCGGTATGCTCAGCATCACCGGCATGACCGTGGCAGTGGACGCCTATGGCCCGATCGCGGACAATGCCGGCGGCATCGCCGAGATGTCCCACCTCGACCCGAAGGTGCGCCGGGTGACTGATACGCTCGACTCGGTGGGTAACACCACCGCCGCGATCGGCAAGGGCTTCGCGATCGGCTCGGCGGCCCTCACCGCCCTCGGCCTCTTCGCCGCCTACGCCGCCGCCTCGCAACTCGGCGATGTCTCGCTCACCGATCCCAACCTGATCGTCGGGCTCTTTATCGGCGGCATGCTGCCCTTCCTCTTCTCGGCCCTGACGATGGAGGCGGTGGGTCGCGCTGCCGGCAGCATGGTTGAGGAGGTGCGCCGGCAGTTCCGCGAGATCCCCGGCCTGATGGAGGGCACCGGCACGCCCGACTACACCCGCTGCGTCAGCATCTCCACCACGGCGGCGCTGCGAGAGATGATCATCCCCGGCCTGATGGCTGTTGTGGTGCCGCTGCTGGTCGGCTTCGTGCTCGGCAAGCAGGCCCTCGGCGGCACCCTGGCCGGCGCGCTAGTCACCGGCGTGCTGATGGCGATCTTCATGGCCAACTCCGGCGGCGCTTGGGATAACGCCAAGAAGTATGTGGAGGCCGGCAACCTCGGCGGCAAGGGCTCTGAAGCCCACAAGGCCACCGTGGTCGGCGACACGGTCGGCGATCCCTTCAAGGATACCTCCGGCCCCTCGCTCAACATCCTGATCAAGCTGATGAGCATCGTCTCCCTGGTCTTCGCGCCGCTGTTCGTCTAGGCTCCCGCTAGGCTCTCAGCACGCTCCCGGCGCCCTGCCCACCGGCAGGGCGCCAACTGTTTCTGTGCTAGAATAGAGCGTTGTTTCGGCCCTTGGGGAGCACGGTTCGCGTCCCGCGCAACGAAGGAGTT
>DAOUGF010000289.1:0-17740 GCA_034429295.1 Chloroflexaceae bacterium | reverse complement strand
CGAGGTGGTGGAGGTCTCGCTCCCCCACACGAAATATGCCCTCCCAGCCTACTACATCATCGCTCCGGCCGAGGCCAGCGCCAACCTGGCCCGCTACGACGGGGTGCGCTATGGGCCTCGGGAGCAGGGCGAGACGATGTGGGAGGAGATGGAACTTACCCGGGGCCGACGCTTCGGCCCCGAGGTGCGCCGCCGGATTATGCTCGGCACCTACGCCCTCTCCGCCGGCTACTACGACGCCTACTACAAGCGCGCCCAGCAGGTCCGCACGCTGATCAAACGGGACTTCGATCAGGTCTTTACGCAGGTCGATGTGCTGGCCGCTCCCACCTCGCCCACGGTCGCCTTCAAGATCGGCCAGAAGCTCGACGACCCGGTGGCGATGTACCTGAGCGATGTCTGCACCCTACCCATCAACCTCGCTGGCGTCCCGGGGCTGGTGGTGCCCTGCGGCTTCAGTGAGGGCATGCCGGTGGGCCTCCAGCTAATCGGCCGCCCCTTCGAGGAGGCGACGCTGCTGCGCTTGGGCGACGCCTACCAGCGCATCACCGACTGGCACACCCGCCGGCCGCAGCTCTAGAGCGCCTCTCCCTGCCCCCTAAGCGCCCCTCCCCGCCCCCTAAGCTTCGAGCTTGGGGGGCGGCCTAACGGCCTAAAGCTCTGTTACACTCAAGCACAACATTGCCCAAAGCTATGGTATACTAGACGGCAGTGTGTTCGCTTTTCGGCCTAGCCTGGATACTGAGGAGTCTGTCGATCTATGAACCGTTCGCGTGGTTCCCGCGGAATGGGCGGCGGTATGCGTGGCCGCCGCCGCGAGTGTGAGTTCACCAAGCTTGGCATCCTGCCCGACTACAAGGACGTCAAGCGCCTGCAGAAGTACATCACGGCGCAGGGCAAGATCCTGCCCCGCCGCCGCACGGGCGTCACCGCCAAGATGCAGCGGAAGCTCTCCACTGCGATCAAGCGCGCCCGCCATCTAGCCCTGCTGCCGGCGGCGCCCAGCCACACCCGCTCCTAGTCATCAGGGCGCAGGCCACAGGGAACAGGGAACGGCGCCTCGCCTGTTCCCTGTTCCTCATCCCCTCGTATGGCACCCGCAAACCGAGCCTCACAGCCCGCCCCCGTTGACCCGGTCGCTTGGGTGCAAGCGGTGCGTGGCGCCTGGCAGACCGGCGGCCTGCGGGCCACCGAGCCCCGCGTCCGTGTGATCCAGACGATCGCCCGCTACAGCGCTCCCTTCAGCGCCGAGGAGCTCTACGCCGAGCTCAGGCGCCAGGACGGACGCACCGGCCGCGCCACGGTCTATCGCACCCTCGACCAGCTGCAGAGCGCCGGTTGGCTCGCCCGCATCCACCCCCGCGGCGGCGACGCCGGCTACGCGCCCAGCTTCCCGGGCCACCGCCACCATCTCGTCTGCACCGCCTGCGGCACCGTCATCACCTTTGAGGGCTGCGCCCTCGACGAGCTCGTGGCCCACCTCGCCTCGCAGACGGCGTTCACGATCGAGGGCCATCTGCTGCAGCTCTATGGCCGCTGCGCGCAGTGCAAAGAAATAAGAAGCGAGCAGTAAGAGGCGCTGCTCGCCCTCTCACTGCTCGCCACTCACCGCTCACTTCAAGCGACGGTGATCCCAAGCGCAGCCAGCCGCTCCGCGATCAGCTCCTCGGCACCGAGCAGCCTGGCCCGCTCCTGCAGATACTCCATAGAGAGGCTCTGCCGCTTGATGATCGCCTCCACATCGGCGAGATCGTGCTTGCCCTCAGCGGGGCCACGGCTGAGCAACAGCTTGTGAGCCACTACGTCCTCGGGAGCCATTACCTTCACGGGGGCTCCGAGCAGCGAGAGGCGCTGGAGGCGCGCCTGCATCGGCTCATCGAGCAATAGCGGGTAGACGGTGCCGTTGCGCCGCACCGTCAGATCATCGAAGAGCTTGATACCCCGCCAGAGGATGCGCTGGCCGTCGAACTGTACCGCCTTGCCGCTGCTCTGCATCAGCTTCACAACCTCTAGGAGCTGCCCGCGAGGCACGAGCAGATCCACGTCCTGGATCGGGCGACGGTTGCCGTAGAGATGGGCGGCGGCGCCGGCAAAAACCGCCCAAGGCGTGCCGTGGCCGTCAAGCAGGCGCTGAACGACAGCGAGGTTCCCAGCGATAAGCGACATGGCTAGCTCCAGCAGACGTAGTGGTACGGAGAGTGGTCGTGCAGACCTGCCTGGGCAAGCCTACCATCAGCCTATTACCCAGAGCGCGCCAACCACTCAGCGCGGGTGAGGAGCATCTCGTAGAACTCCACCAGCGTTTCGAAACGACTGCGGCGAAAGTAGGGCCTCAACTCAGCGAAGCGTGGATCTTCGAGCTGGCGGAGGGCGGCGTCGTTGCCAGCACTACGCCACTCACTATCAACGTAGCGAAAGCCGAGTTGTTCATAGCAGCGCACGGCGCGCCGATTGAAGGCCGCCACATCGAGGTGCATGCGCTCGAAGCCTAGCGGCCCGAAATAGTGATCGAGGAACAGGCGCAGAGCCTCGGTGCCGAGCCCCTGGCCGACGTACGGCTGCGCCAGCGAGATGCCGAGGCGCGCAGCGGTCTGCTGCGCATCAACCTCGCGCAGGGAGATGCGCCCGATCAGGCGCCGCGCGCCATCCTCGACAGCCCAGGCATAGCGCTGGCCGCTCCATCCTCGGCTCAGCAGATCGTCGTAGCGAGCGCTGCGAGGGATGTTCCAGAGCGAGCTGAAGGGCTCGCTGTAGCGGGGCCACAGCTCCTGGGCATGCGTATCGGCCCGCTGCCAGGGCCGTAGCCGCACCCTGGGGCCGTAGATCGTCCGCCCGTTACGTTCCTCGCTCATCATTACATTAGCCCTCGGGGCGCAGGTAGTTCATCGACATCCAGCCCTCAACCTGGCGCCCATCGATCTCGGCCCGCACCCGCAGCCAGGGGATATTATCCTCTACTTGGGGGCCCTCCAGCTTCACCACCGGCGTGCCGTTCGGCACCACCTCGAGGATCTCGGCCTCTACGTCGGGCGCGCTCCGTAAGTTCAGGCCGTCGGCGATATTAACGATAAAGATCTCATCGCGCCTGAACAGGCTCTCCAGCCAGCCGAACGGGCCGTCGGTGGATGGCGCTGGCAGGCTGGGCAGCCCCGGCACGCTCGGCAACGGGCTGCCCGCGATGCGGTCGGCGATGGCGTTGACGGCAAAAAAGCTCGCCAGCGCCACCAACCCGATCAGGCCCATCATCACCAGCCAGCCGATCAGCCCGCGGGTGAAGTTCTGCCGCCGCAGCTGCCTCGGGTCCATCCCTGTGGCGCGCGGCCGGCGCCCGGTGTTCGACCGCGCTGGGGCCGGGCCGGCGGTACGGCGGGGAGCTGCGGGCCGGGCAGCGCTGGCATTATAGACCGGGGCCGGCTCAGCATCCAGTGACGTTGCTGCCATAACCGGCTGCTGGCGGGCGGCGCGAGCGGGCGCCGGGGCGAGGCGCTGAGTGGCCGCCCCCAAGTCGCGCCAGAGCGCGTCGAGGGCGTCGCCGAAGGCTTGGGCGTCGGGGAAGCGCTGCCCCGCGTCGCGGGCCACGGCGCGCGCGAGCAGCCGCTCCGCCGAGGGCAGATAGAGCGCCGGGCGGACCTTGCTGAGCGGCGGGATCTGTGTGGTGAGATGGGCGATCGCTGTCGCGCGGGCGTCGGCGCCGCTCACCGGGCGCACACCGGTGATCAGCTCGTAGAGCAGCAGCCCGAGGCTGTAGACCGCGCTGGCCGTGGTGGCGGGCCTGCCCTCGCTGAGCTCGGGGGCGCGGTAGTGGGCCAGGTCGGCTTGCACCTCGGTGAGGGGGAGCAGCCAGCTATCCACCAGCTTCACCCGGCCCTCGTCCACCAGTAGCACGTTGCTGCTGCTGATCGGCGGGTGGTAGAGGCCGACGGGCAACTCAGGGCTACGCTGAGCCTGACACGCCGCGACCGCGCCCGCCACCTGGCGCATGTACAGCAGGGCCTGCTCCACTGTCAGCAGGCCGAGGTTCCGCAGCGGGCGCCCTGTGCAATGCTCGGTGACCACGAAGGGCCGCCCGCCGGCCTCGCCGCTGTCGAACACTTCCAGCAGGGCCTGATGGGAGCGCCGGGCCATCTGGCTCACCTCGGCCACAAAGCGAGCGCGAGCCCGCTCCTGCCCCACCAACTCTTTGCGCAGCAGGTGGAGCAGCACCCGCCGCTGCAGGCGCTCATCAACCGCGGTGTAGACTGCTGCGAGGCGCGTGGTGCCGAGCCGCTCGGTCACCCGGTAGCGGCCGAACAGCAGGGGGGCGGTCGTCGAGGTGGTGGAGGCCTCACTCATACTTTACGGGCCATCACGAGCTCATAGTGGCCGGGCTGCCACGGGCATACCCTCAGATCAACGAGGCCGAGCCGGGAAAGTTCCTGCTTGAGCGCTCTGGCGGTGAAGGCCCGCCCCGGCAGCAGCCGCGCCCAGCCATCGGGCCACTTGCTGACGATCAGGGTGCCGCCCGGTCGTAGCGCCCGAACCATCTCGGCGAGCGCGCGCCGCGGGCGCGGGAAGTACTCCAGAGCCTCAAGGCAGGTCACAAGATCGAAGCAGGAGTCGGACCAAGGCAGCGCGCCCGCCTCCCCCACCAGCCAGGCCACCGGCGGCTCACCGCCCAGCGCCTGCTCCTTGCGCCGGGCCGCAGCGATCATCTGCGGCGTCAGATCCAGCGCGGCCAGCAGCGCGGGCCGGACGGGGCCGGAGCGCACCAGGAGCGGCAGCCTGCCCGTGCCAGTGGCGACATCGAGGATGCGCGGGTTGGCCGTAGCCGGTAGAACGTCGGCGAGATAGGCCTGCAGCGCGGCGTCGGCGGGTGCCTGGGTCGCGGCGCGCACCTCGTCGTAGTGACGCGCCCCGAGGCCATACACCAGGCGCACGGCCCATGGCCCCAGATACGCCCCCTCGGCCAGGATCAGCTGCCAGTACAGCAGCGCCAGGCCGCCAGCGACCCCGCCACACCACCAGAGCGCCCGCCTGTCCATAATCGGGATTATAGCATGGGGACAGGGCGCAAGGGTGAGAGGGTGACAAGGTGAGGGGGTGACAGGGTGATACCTATCGGCACCGTCAGGATGTCACCTTGTCACCCCCCTCACCTAGCCGAGCGCAGCGAGGCGGTCACCTTGTCACTTAGCCACACAGGCCTCCAGCGCCAGGGCGAAGCGCTCCACCGCCTCCTCGGCCTGCTCGACGGTGAGCGTGAGGGGCGGGCAGAAGCGGATGGTCGAGTGACCGCAGGTGAGCACCAGCAGGCCCTTGCGGAAGGCCTCCTCCATCACCGCATCGGCCAGGTCGTGGTCGCCCTCGCCGCTGGCCGGGTCGATCAGCTCCACGCCGATCATGAGGCCGCGGCCGCGCACGCTGCCGATCTGGGGGAAGCGGGACTGCAGATCCTCAAGGGCGGCCTTGAGCTGCGGGCCCACGGCGGCCGCGTTGGCCGTCAACTCCTCCTCCACCAGGCAGAGCAACTCGTGGGTGACGGCGCAGATGAGGCCGTTGCCGCCGTAGGTGTTGCCGTGGGAGCCGGGCTGCCACTTGCGGGCCAGCTCCTCGCGGGCGATCATCGCGCCGATCGGCAGGCCGCCGCCGAGCCCCTTGGCCGAGGCAACGATATCGGGCATGATCCCCTCGTGCTCAAAGCCCCACATCTTGCCGGTGCGGCCCACGCCGCTCTGCACCTCATCGCAGATCAGCAGGATGCCGTGACGGTCGCACAGCTCCCGCAGGCCCTGCATAAAGCCAGGCGCGGGCACCACATAGCCGCCCTCGCCCTGGATCGGCTCGATCACGATCGCGGCGACCTCCTCGGGCGGGCAGGTGGTGGTGAAGAGCGTCTGCTCGATGAAGCTCAGGCAGGTCTCGGCCACCCGATCGGCAGGGCTGCCGAGGGGCGGGCGGTAGGGGTTCGGATAGAAGGCGTGGAAGCTGCCCGGCAGCATGGGGAAGAAGCCGATCCGCTGCCGCGGCTTGGAGGCGGTGAGCGTCAGGCTACCGTAGGTACGGCCGTGGAAGCCACCGTAGAAGCCGATGATATTCTGGCGGCCGGTGGCATAGCGGGCCAGCTTGATGCAGGCCTCTATCGCCTCGGTGCCGCTGTTGGTGAAGAAGACCTGCCAATCCTGGCCGCCCGGCATCAGCGAGACCAGCTTCTCGGCCGCTTTGATCATCGGCTCGGTGTAGAAGTCGGTGCCCGCCATATGAGTGAAGCGGGTGAGCTGATCCTGGGCCGCCTGCACCAGGCGCGGGTGGCTGTGACCGGCGGCCAGCACCGCGATGCCGGCACACATATCGAGGTACCGGTGGCCGTCCACATCCCAGACCTCGCAGCCCGAAGCATGGTCGATCACAAGAGGGTAGACACGACCCATCGGCGCCAGCACGCGGCCGTCGCGCTCCACGAGCGCGCGGGCCTTGGGGCCGGGCACATCGCTGGGCATGTAGTCGATGGTGTACTTGGGTGTGGAGGGGGAAGCCATGAGAACTCCTTGACTCTGCGCTTGTCGACGCCGTTGGCGACACGATGCACCAGCCAGCGATTGTAGCCGAGGCCTGAATCGGCGTCAAGGATGGGCCGCGCCGCTGCAGCGTGCGCTAAATTGGAATTGGCGCCCCGCTGGGGAGGTAGGCAGGGTGCCCACTGCAGGACGATCAGCGCCAACGTCCCATGTTAAGCCCGGAATTAACAAATTTGACAGATGACGCGCCGCTATAGTACAGTAGCCCCGCTCAAGACCTGATCTTTGATACTCGCGGCTCCCCTCAGTTCGGCGGTCCCGTCCGTCCATTACTCGTTTCCCGATCCGTAGAGTTACAGACAGCCATGGAGCTGCCTGAACCATAAGGGCATACACCTTTCTCCCTGTCTCGGCAGTCCGAGTCGGCCGCTTTGTGCTGCCGTTCTCAAGCTGAAAGGAGTAGCGAACCCAGATGCCCGACCCCGCAGCGGCCGGATGCTGCCGTGACACTAGATGGCTGGCTTAAGGCTGCCACCGCGCTATTGCGGCCGCAGCAGGCTGACAACGAGCCAGAGCTGTTCCTAGGGGACCTCCACAGTTGAGATGAGGAGCCGTATGAGACGCGTTTCGTTCACACTCGCACTCGCTCTGCTGGTCGCAATGGCGATGCTGCCGTTGGGCCTGAGTGCGCAGCAGGGTTCCAGCGGGCAGGCGGCCGACCGTGCCGCGCTCGCCAAGGCCCGCGCCCAGCTGCGCGATGTCGAGGTTGACGCCGCGACGATCGCTGCCCTCCGGGCCAGGCGCGACGGCCCAGTAAAGATCGTGGTCGAGCTGAGCGACGCACCGGTCGTGCGCGCCGTGGCCAGCGCCCGTGAGGCCGGGCAGCCCCAGGCGAACGCCGTCGCCGCAGGCCAGGCCCAGCTCAACCAGATTAACCGTGCCCAGACGAGCCTGCTGCAGAGGGTGCGCTCCCTCGACGCCAACGCTCAGGTGATCTACCAGACCCAGCGAGTCTTTAATGGCATCGCGCTGAAGGTCAGCTCTCAGGCGGCGTTGCGGATCGCACGGCTGCCCGGGGTCGCCCGCATCTACCCGCTGCAGACCCACGAGCGCTCCAACGCCTCGAGCGTGCCGCTGATCGGCGCCCCCGACGTCTGGCAGGCCGTGGCCGGCGCCACCGGCAAGGGGATATCGATCGCCATCATCGACACTGGTATCGACTATACCCACGCCAACTTCGGCGGCTCCGGCAACGCGGCCGACTACGAGGCCAACGACCCGACCGTGATCACCGACACGGTCAGCATGGCGAACTTCGGCCCCGGCGGCGCCAGCAAGGTGGTTGGGGGCTATGACTTCGCCGGCGACAACTACAACGCCAGCGACCCCGACCTCGACATCCCGGCGCCCGACCCTGACCCTATCGACTGCAACGGCCACGGCAGCCACGTGGCCGGCTCGGCCGCCGGCTACGGCGTCAACCCCGACTTCACCACCTACACCGGCAGCTACACCGGGACGATCGACTTCAGCTCGCTCTACATCGGGCCCGGCGTCGCCCCCGAGGCCGACCTCTACGCGCTGAAGGTCTTCGGCTGCGAGGGCTCGACCGATGTGGTGGTCGAGGCGATTGAGTGGGCCGTTGACCCGAACGGCGATGGCGACCTCAGCGACCGGCTCGACGTGATCAACATGTCGCTCGGCTCGATCTTCGGCCCCAACGGCGGGCCTGACGCGATCGCCAGCGATAACGCCGCCCTGGCCGGCGTGATAGTAGTGGCCGCTGCCGGCAACGCCGGCGACACCCACTACGTTGTCGCCTCGCCTAGCACGTCGAGCTACGCGATCTCGGTGGCCTCCTCCGTTGACGCGGTCACCGTCGCCGACGGGATCGGGGTGCAGGTCGGCGCCACCGCCCCCATCACTGAGCCCGCCGCCTTCTCGGTGCTCTACGATTGGAAGAATTCGGCCCCCGTGACTGGAGAGCTGGTCTATATCCCGTCCGACGGCACGCCGAACGGGCCGAACACCGGCTGTAGTCCCTACACGGATGCCCAGAAGAACCTGATCAACGGCAAGGTGCTGCTGCTCGATTGGACCGAGCCGAGTTGCGGCGGTTCGATCGCCCGCACCGGCAATGCCACAGCCGCCGGCGCCATCGGCGTGGTCATCGCCGATGACGCAGATCCGTTCGACCTGCTGATCAGCGGCTCGGACACCGTCCCCTCGGTGAGCGTGCCCTTCCAGGTCGGGGCTGACCTGAAGGCCGCCCTCGAGACCGATACGGTGACGGTCACCTTCGACTACGCGCTGCGCAATAGCGTGCGCATGACCAACCCGGCGGAGGTCGATACCGCCTCGTCCTTCACCTCGCGCGGCCCCCGCGTCGGCGACTCGGCGCTCAAGCCCGATATCGCCGCGCCCGGCCAGACGATCTTCTCGACAGCGGTGGGCACCGGCGGCGAGGGCACGAGCATTAACGGCACCTCGATGTCCACGCCCCACATGGCCGGCGTGATGGCCCTGCTGCGGCAGCTCAACCCTGACCTCAACGTGCCCCAGCTCAAGGCCCTGGCCATGAACACGGCCACCAACGACGTGTTCGGCTTAGTCGGCGGAGGCCAGCCGAACCAGAGCGTGCAGCGGGTCGGCACCGGCCGCGTGAATGTACCCCATGCCGCTGAAACCTCCACGATCGTCTACAACAGCGAGCAGCCCGAGCTGGTGAGCCTGTCGTTCGGCGCTCTCGAGGTGACCGAGGCGATATCGCTCACCAAGACGCTCACCGTCAGCAACTTGGGCGATAGCGCCGCCAGCTACCGCGTGAACTTCACGCCAAGCACCCAGATCCCGGGCGTCAGCTATGTGGTCAGCCCCACGACGGTCAACGTGCCGACAGGCGGCACCGCGACGATCAGCGTCGAGCTGCGGGCCGACCCGGCGCTCATGCGCCACATCCCCGACCCGCTGCTGCAGCCCGTGCAGCTGCAGCTGCCGCGCCACTACATCAGCGAGGCCAGCGGCCTGGTGAAGCTGTTCAACCAGGCGCCCACTAACTTCACCGCCCACCTGACCGGCTACCACGAGGTGCCGCCGACGGGCAGCGAGATCACCGGCTCCGCCACCTTCACCCTCGACCCGAACAGCGGTCAGGTGGAGTACGAGATCACCTTCAACAACGACATCACGCTGCTCGACGGTGTAGGCTCGCATCTCCATCGCGCTGCGGCCGGCGCCAACGGCCCGGTGATCGTGCCACTGCTGCCGGCTGGCACCTATGCGGCCGGCACCTACACCGGCACGGTTACGCTCCCAGCGGCCGACATACCGCTGCTACAGAGCGGCGGCGTGTACGCCAACTTCCACACCGAGGCCTTCCCCGGCGGCGAGATCCGCGGCCAGCTGGTCCCCGCCGATGTCGAGGAGTTGCGGGTGGGCGTCTATTCCACCGCCCGGCCGGCCTCGCAGATGAGCGCCGCCACCGAGACGGTGCGCGTCGGCGACACGCTCAGCACCACCATCGAGCTGACTGGCACCGGCCTGCTCACCGGCTTGAATCCGCCGACCGACTACGTCTCGTTCGGCACCGCCTTCGAGTTGCAGTACACCAGCGGTGTGGACGCGCCGGCTGCCTACGCCAACGCGGATCTCAGCCACGTCGGCGTGATGGTTGACCAGGGCGATCCCGCGAACCCCTACGTCTACTTCGGCATAGCCACCCACGGCGACCACTCCACGCCAAGCCTGGCTGACGCCGAGTTCGATATCTACATCGATACGAACGAGGACGGCGAGGACGACTTCCTCCTGGTCAACCTCGACCTCGGCCTGGCCAACGACTTGGATCCGGTCGATGAGTTCGTCTCGGTATTGATCGACTTGGAGACCGGCGACGGCATCGTGGCGGACTTCATCAACGTGATTCCAGCCGCGCCGATCCAGCAGGGCGGCGATACGCTGATCGGCGGCGACACCGCGTTGTTCAACAACAACGTAATGGTGCTCTCGGTGGCCCTGGAGGACCTTGGCCTCGGCGTCGGCAACACCGACTTCGACTACCAGATCGTGACCTACTCCCCGGTCGATTTCGTGCCGATCGAGCTGAGCGAGCGGATGAGCTACGATGCGGCGAATCCCGGCATCGACCTGATCGACACGCCTAACACCATCTTCGGCGTGGGCTTCGCCGACCTGCCCGGCACCAGCCTGAGCTTCAACTTCGACGAGGCCGGCTTCAAGGCCGCCAGGTCCAAGGGCATCATGCTCTTCCACCACCACAACACCCGCGGCAGCCGCGTCGAGGTCATCAACGTCAACCCGACGCTGTACATCCCAATGGCCGCTCAATAGAGCCGGCCCAGAGGAACGCCTGACGGAGCGCGGGCGGCGGGGGAACTTCCCCGCCGCCCGCGTGTTGTTCCTCAGGCCCTCCACCATTGACAGCCTCCCCGCCGCCGTAGTACAGTTGAGCGGCCCGCTTCCTCCAACTGAAACCACGGCGGCCCCCGGCCCGCCCTGCCGCATACCCAAGCGCCAATGCCACACCGTCTCATCCTCCGCTGCAGCCTGCTCATCGTCGTCGCTCTCATCGCGGCCGCCCCGGCGCTCGCCCGGCAGCAGCGGCCCGCCGCTGCCTTCAGGGTGAGCAGCGCCGGCGCCGCCAAGGCCGCCCCGGCTGAGGACGATATCCCCGCGCTCTACATCGTGCAACTCGCCGATCCGCCCGCGGCGGTCGCCGGCGACGGCCAGGCTGCGTTGCGGGTCGAGGCAGGCCAGCGGGCCGCCCTCAACGCTATCGCCAAGCTCCGCGGCCGGCAGGTGGAGCCGGTCCACAGCTACCGCCACGCCTTCAACGGCTTCGCCATCACGCTCACGCCCGCCGAGGCCGCCGCCGTCGCCGCCCTCCCCGGCGTAAAGGCCGTGGAGCGCGATTACGAGCAGCAACTCCACACCGATACCGGCCCCGCCTTCATCGGCGCCGCCCAAGCCGACCAGGGCCCCGCGATCTTTCGCGCCGACCTCGCCGCGGGTGGCGCCTCCGGCCGCGCCACCTTCGTCTACGATGAGGCCGCCGGCGCACTCAACGTCCAACTCTTCTATCAAGGCCTCTCCGGCCCGCCCAATGCAGCTCGGCTCCACCTCGGCGCCCCGGGCCAGAGCGGCCCCGCTGCCCTCTCCCTCAACACCCTCGCCCGCCAGGCCGGTAGCTCTGGCGCTTACGTCGGCAGCGTGAGCCTCGCTACCCTCGAGCCCGGCGTCTCCACAGACGAGTTCCGGCAGGCGCTCAGCGCGGGCAATGTTTATGTCAATCTTTCGACGAGCGTCCAGCCAGGCGGTGAACTCCGCGGCCAGCTCGAGCCGGTGCGGGGCGCGGGCGTGCTCGTTGGTGTGCTCGACTCGGGTATCGACTTCACCAGCCCCTCCTTCGCCGACCCAGGCGGCGACGGCTTCGACCATACCAACCCTCGCGGCGCCGGGAACTATCTCGGCGTCTGCGACCCGAACGACCAGCGCTTCGACCCGGCGTTCGTCTGCAACGACAAGCTGATCGGCGCCTACACCTACGCCGAGACCGACGAGTCACCCGACCCCCACGGTAGCCCCAGCCCCCGCGATAACCACGGCCACGGCACCCACACCGCCAGCACAGCCGTGGGCGGGCTGGTGGCGAGCGCAGGGTTCGGCGGCGCTGAGCTCGGGCCGATCGGCGGCGTAGCGCCCCACGCCACCCTGATCGCCTACGATGTCTGCGGCATCGAGCCGGCCAGCAACCCTCAGAACAGCCTACGCTGCTCCACCGCCGCCATCCTCGCCGCGATCGACCAGGCCGTGGCCGATGGCGTGGACGTGATCAACTACTCGATCGGCGGCAGCTCGCGGGACCCCTGGGCGAGCGACGATAGCGAGGCTTTCCTCGCAGCCACCTCCGCGGGCGTCTTTGTCGCCGCCTCGGCGGGCAACACCGGGCCCGAGCCCGGGAGCGTCGGCGCCCCTTCCAACGCCCCTTGGGTGACAAGCGTGGCCGCCACCACCCACAACCGCAGCTTCGTCAACAACTTGGCGGGCTTCACGGGCGGCAACGCCAACACCCGCCCGACCGCGCCGCTGGCCGGCCGCGGTTACAGCGCCCCCT
This sequence comes from Chloroflexaceae bacterium, assembly GCA_034429295.1. GTDB lineage: Bacteria > Chloroflexota > Chloroflexia > Chloroflexales > Chloroflexaceae > OHK40. The sequence goes on along the minus strand of DAOUGF010000289.1, from coordinate 5,113 downwards.
TCGGCCCCGCGCCCCTCGTCGAGGCAGCCGCGTTCAACGATACCAAGGGCATGCCAAACGGGCGCTGCGACAGCTTCGCTCCCGGCACCGACTTGCAGGGCGCGATCGTGATCTGCCAGCGGGCCGGCGTGCCCCGCACCTCTATGGTCGCGAACGTCCGTGCTGCAAATGGCGGCGCCGCCGTGCTCATCAACGACGCCCTCAGCGGCGAAGACCTGGTGGACGAACCCTACCAACTCCCTGCGGTCTACCTCGGCTACAGCGCCGGCCAGGCCTTGCGCGCCTGGACTGCCGGCTGCGCCGACTGCGAGGCCCGCATCGAAGGCACCACCCGCGACCTCGACCCTGCTCGCGGCGACCTGCTGGCCGGCTTCAGCGGCCGCGGGCCCGACCGCAGCAACCCCGACGTGCTCAAGCCTGATCTCGCCGCCCCCGGCGTCAACATCCTCGCCTCCAGCCTCAACATTGACCCGAACGGACCCGACTTCCAGCTCAGCAGCGGCACCTCGATGGCTGCGCCCCACGTGGCCGGCGCCGCGGCCCTGCTCAAGGAGCTCCACCCCGACTGGAGCGTCGCTGAGATCAAGTCGGCGCTGATGCTTACCGCGACCCCTGGCGTCCGCGACGAGACGGCCCCGGCCACCCCCTTCGGCCGCGGCGCCGGCCGCATCAGCGTTGGGCGCGCCGCGCTGGCCGGCCTGGTGCTCGACGAAAGCTACGCCGCCTTTCTCGCCGCCAACCCCGCCTCTGGCGGCAGCCCGGCCTCGCTCAACCTCGCCAGCCTCGCCCAAAGCGCGTGCCCCATCACCTGTGTCTTCACCCGCACCGTGCGCAGCACGCTCGGCATCACCGCCACTTGGAGCGCCGCCGGCAGCGCCGCCGCGCCCCTCACCGTCACCGTATCTCCCGCCACCTTCACCCTCCCCCCTGGCGCCGAGCAGACGATCACTATCACCGCGGAGACCGCCGGCGCGTCCGAGGGCAACTATCTCTTCGGCGAGGTTACCCTCACCGAGCAGACGGGCCTGGCGCCCACTGCGACGTTCCCTCTCGCCGTTCGCCCGACCGCCTCGTCGTTGCCCCGCGAGCTGACGCTCACAACCCGAGCGACCGGTGGTAGCCATACCCTCGATGTGCGCGCCCAAGCGACCAGCGCCCTCACCCTGAGCGGCTACGGGCTTGTGCGGCTCACCCCCGCCGTGATCTCGCTCCCCACAGACCCCACACCGGCGGATATCGGCGACTTTGTGGCCGGCGGGCTGTACACCCGCACGCTCATCCTCCCCGCGGGGACGACTCGCTTCCGCGCGCAGATCAACGAGAGCAGCGCCCCTGACCTGGACCTGTACCTGTACAAGAACCTCGACGGCGACAATCTCCTCGACCCGGGCGAGCTGCTCTGCTTCAGCGCCACCGAGCGCGCCGACGAGTACTGCGACCTGCTCGCCGACGACCCGGTGCGCGGCCTCCCTACCCCGCTCCCCGTCACCGTCCTAGTTCAGAACTATCAGGGCTCGCGGCCCCAGGAGCCCACCTTCGCCGATAGCTTCATCCTGGCGACCGGCATGGTCGAACGGAGCGCCGCCGGCAACCTCACGCTAAGCGCCCCCGACAGCGTGCCGGCTGGACAGCCCTTCGAGCTCGAGGTGAACTGGATGCTACAGGGCGCCCGCTACGGCGACACCTACATCGGCGTGGTGAGCCTGGGCAGCGAGCCGGCCAAACCCGGCGACTTCGGCTCGTTCAGCTTCACCCTTCACTACCAGCCCTACCGCGTGTTCGCGCCGCTCCAGCGGCGGTGAGGAGAAGCGCCATGGCCCGCCTCTGCTCAGCGCTCGCGGCTCTGCTCTGCATCGCTATGTTCGTGGGCGGGCTGACCGCCAGGCCCTCGATCGCCTCCGATACTGGATCGCCTCGCCTCGACGCCCCGATGGCGCGCCCGCCGTGGCTGCGTTCGGTGACGAGCGGCGCACAAGAGAAGACGCCGGCCACAGAGATGCCCGGCGTCTACATCCTTGTCCTCGACGACCCGCCCCTCGCGAGCTACCGCGGCGGCCTGCCCGGCCTCGCCGCCACCAGCCCGGCCGCAAGCGCCGCGCCACGCCTCGACGTGAACTCCACCGCGGCCAAGGAGTACCTCACACACCTGAGCCAGCAGCAGGACAGAGCCGTGGCGCGGCTCGCCTCAGCGCTCCGCCGCCCGCTCACGCCGCGGGCGCGCTACCGCTACGCGCTCAACGGCCTCTCCCTTGACCTGAGCCCCGCCGAGGCCGCGGTCGCTGCCCGCCTGCCCGGCGTGCGCCTCGTGCAGCGGGATGAGCCCCGCCAGCTCGCCAGTGACGTCGGCCCGACTTTGATCGGGGCAGCCCAGCACGACCTGCGGCCCACGCTGTTTGCCGCCGACCTCGATGGGCGCCAGGCCACGCCACCCACGGCGAGCGCGGGCCGAGGTCGGGCCGTGCTGACCTACGACGCAGCCACCGGCCTGGTGGGGGTTAGCCTCAGCTACCACGGACTCTCAGGGCCAGCCACAGGAGCCTGGATCGCGATCGCTGCGCCGGGGCAGGCCGGCGTCGTCGCCCTCGACCTCAGCTTCCTTGCCGCGCCAACCGGCGATCTCTTCGCCGGCGAGCTCACCCTTGGCACCGCGCCCGGCCTGAGCCTTGCGGAGACCGAGGCCGGCCTCCTGGGGGGCGGCGCCGTGATCACCATCGCCACGGCCGCCGCGCCGGGCGGCGAGATCCGCGGGCGACTGCGGCCCGTCCGCGGCGAGTCGATCGTCGCCGGCGTCATTGACGGCGGCATCAACGCGAGCAACCCATCCTTCACCGACGCCAGCGGCGATGGCTACGACCACGCCAACCCCCGCGGCGCCGGCAGCTATCTCGGCGTCTGCGCCTCCAACAGCGGCTTCAGCCCGCCCTTCCCCTGCAACGACAAGCTGATCGGCGCCTACACCTACCCGGACACGGCCGCCGCGCCCGACCCCGCGGGCCGCCCGAGCCCCTTCGACGACAACGGCCACGGCTCCCATACGGCGAGCACGCTCGCCGGCAATCTTGTGGTCTCAACCAGCATCGGCGTTGTCGCCACCGGCCCGATCGCCGGCGTGGCGCCCCACGCAAACCTGATCGCCTACGACGTCTGCGGCACGCCGATGGGCGGCTACTGCCCGCTGGAGGCGATCGTCGCCGCGATCGACCAGGCCGCCGCCGATGGTGTGGATATCGCTAATTTATCGATCAGCGGCTTCCCCGGCGACCCCTGGAGCGACGTCGACTCCCTGGCTCTGCTCGGCGCCCTCGAGGCCGGCGTCCTCACCGCGGTTGCCGCCAGCAACGACGGCCCCGCCCCCGGCAGCATCGGCTCGCCCGCCAACGCCCCTTGGGTGCTGACAGTCGGCGCCACCACCCACGGCCGCCGCTTCGTCCGCACCCTCGGCGAGCTCAGCGGTGGCGAGGCCACACCCCCCACAGCCTTCAGCGGCGTAGGCTTCGGCACCGAGCACCTGCCCCCCTCGCCGATCGTAGACGCCGCAAGCCTCCCCGACCGCGCAGGCGGCCCCAACGAGTTCTGCCTGCCCTTCGCCAACGAGGTAGACCTCAGCGGCACGATCGTGGTCTGCCGCCAACTCCTCAGCGCGGCCAGCATCGCCGAGTACGCCCGGCAGGCGGGCGCGGCCGGCCTGGTCATTATCTGGCCTCACCAGAGCACAGCGCAGATCTTCCTGGAGCCGCTCCCGCTCCCCACCGTCCATCTCGACGCCGTCGCGGGCGAGCAACTGCGGGCCTGGCTGGCGCGGGGGCTGGGTCATCGGGCCAGCATCAGCGCCGCCACGCGCGACCTGAGCGGGCAAGTCGACAGCATGGCATGGTTCAGCTCGCGCGGGCCGAACCGCCTCGTTCCGGGTGTGCTCAGGCCAGATCTGGTCGCCCCCGGCGTCAACATCCTCGCCTCCAGCACCCACGCCAACCCGCTCACGCCAGCCTACGGCTTCCTCAGCGGCACCTCGATGGCTACGCCCCACGCCGCCGGCGCCGCCGCCCTGCTGCGGCAGCTCCATCCAGACTGGACGCCATCGGAGATCCGCTCGGCGCTGATGGGCACCGCCCTACCGGTTCTCACCACGGAGGACGGCGCGACCCCAGCCACGCCCCACGACGCCGGGGCGGGCAGGCTTCAGGTGCAGCTCGCCGCCAGGGCCGGCCTGCTGCTGGATGAGCGACCCGAGCGTTTCATCGCCGCCGATCCGGCGACTGGTGGCGACCCCACCCAGCTCAACCTGGCAAGCCTGAGCAGCCCGGCCTGCCTTGAGTTCTGCGTCTTTACCCGCACCCTGCGCAGCGCCCTGGCCGCCCCGGCGAATTGGACGGCGAGCGCATCGGGCGATGCCCGGCTGACGCTGGAAGTGCAGCCGGCCAGCTTCAGCATCGCGCCGGGCGCCACCCAGACGATCTCGATCACGGCGCGGATCGCCAGGGGCGCCTTCACGCCGGACGGCAGCTTCCTCTTCGGCGCTGTAACCTTCACGGAGCAGTCGGGGCTCGCGCCGCCGTTTCGCCTCCCCGTCGCCCTGAACGCGCCGAGCGCGATCCTCCCGCCGGCGATCCTGCTGCGGGCCAACTCGCCCTCAGGGCTCGCCGTCACCCCTGAGCTCCGCACGATCTCGGCCGACACGCTCACGCTGCGGGTGCTCGGTCCCCAGCGCAGCGAGCCGATATCGCTCCTGCTCCCCCAAGATCCCACCCGGAGCGACCCACTCGATGGCTCGCCGGGTGTCGTAAGCCGGACGATCTCCGTCCCCGCGGGGACGCCCCGCGTCCACCTCGCCATCGGAGCGACGAGTGCGCCGGATCTGGATCTCTATGTCTTCGCTGATGGGGAGGGGGCCGCGGCCGACGGCCTGCCGCAGGAAGAGGAGCTGATCTGCCTCAGCGCCGGCTCGACATCGGTGGAGCGCTGCGATCTCCTGCTCGATGGCGGGGCGGCCCGGCAGCTGATTGTGATCGTGCAGAACTACACCGGCTCCGGCGCGGCGCAGGATAGCGCGGAGTTGCTGGTGCATGTGACGCCGCTCGAGCCGGCGGGAATAGTCTCGGCGTTGGGGCCGCCC
>DAOUGF010000288.1:0-5208 GCA_034429295.1 Chloroflexaceae bacterium | reverse complement strand
GTCTGTAAGGCGTAGAGCATGGCGCATCAGAGGGCAACGGCGCCACGGGCGATTTGGCCAGCAGCGCGGGCGATGGCCGGCTACATGGCGGTGCTGAGCTCCTGGCAGATCTGGTAGAGATCGACCAGGCTGTCGATGCTCACCCACTCCTCGTCGGAGTGGAGGCCGGCGCCCACAGGGCCAACGCAGATGGCGGGGATGCCGGCGTTGGTGTAGTAGCGGGCGTCGGTGGCGAAATGCTCGCGGTAGAAGCGGGGCGTACGCCCGATCCGACGCTCCACCGCCTCGGCCACGCGGCAGACCGCGGGGTGCTCAGGGTCGGTGTAGAGGCCGGGGCCGGATGCGCTGACGAGCAGCTCGGCGGTGGGGAAACAGGCGGCGATGTCGGCACGGATCTGCTCGGGGGAGGTGTCGCTCGTCCAACGGATATCGAAGGTGAGCAAGGCCTCGGCGGGCACCTGGTTGCGGGAGCCGCCCTCGCCGACGAGTATCTGCGTGGGCGTGACGGTGGTGCGCCACTCGTCGCTGGCCGGCACCGGGTAGCGCTCCGCGATGGCGATCAGTCCGCGGGTCAGCTCGCCGACGGGGTTATGGCCCTCCCAGGGGCGGGAGCCGTGGGCCGGGCGGCCGGGGATGCGCAGCTGCATCCACATGCCGCCTTTGTGCTCGAAGAGGATGCCCATGTCGGTGGGCTCGAGGCAGAGCATAAAGTCGCAGCGCCAGCCCTGCTCCAGCAGGCGGCCGGTGCCGTCGGCGCCGCCGATCTCCTCGTCGGTGACGAATTGGAAGCCCACGTCGGGGGGCTCGGGGAGGGCGGCCAGCTCGCGGATGAGCCGCAGCATCACGGCGCAGCTGCCCTTCATGTCCTGGGCGCCCCGCCCGTAGATGCGGCCGTCGCGCAGCTGTGGCTCGAACTGTTCAGGACGGCCCACCACCACATCGAGATGGCCGTTCAGCATGAGCGCGGGCGAGCGGGTGGGCCGCAGGGTGACCACGAGGGCCGGCTTGTCGGCGGCCACGCTGCGCTCAACGTGGATGCCAGGGATGTCGGCGAGGTAGGCGGCCGCGTAGTCGATCACGGCGGCGAGCTGCTCGGGCCGGGCGGCGGTCGACTCGAAGCGCACCAGATCACAGGTCAGCGCGACAAGCTCGTCGCGGAGATCAGGACTCATCAGGGCTCCTCGGGCTGCCGAAGGTTTTGCGATGGCACAGTATACCACGGGGGAGGTTTGGATCGCGAAGGACGCGAAAGAGGGCGTTACGAAGTGGCGCGCAGCGCTTAAAACGCGAAACGAAGGTTCGAACCTTCGAAAGGGGGAAGTTTGGATCGCGAAGGGCGCGAAGGGGAGCGAACAACGCGAAACGAAGGTTCGAAACTTCGAAAGGGGGAAGTTTGGATCGCGAAGGACGCGAAGGGGAGCGAAAAACGCGAAACGAAGGTTCGAAACTTCGAAAGGGAAGACGCGAAAGAAAACGCGAAAGCGAGGGAGAAAATATGTGCTATAGTCGGTGAGGGAGGCGACACTCTGTTGCCGTATCGCCAGCGAAAGGAGTGCGCTATGGATCAGCTAGAGCAGTGGAGCGAGCGTCTGCTGGAGGCGGAGGAGCAGCTCGCCGGGGTGTACGAGGCCATCGCGGTGCTACATGCCGAGCTGCGGGAGGCCGGGCGCAAGAAGGATGCCCAAGCCCTCGGTGAGGTCGTGGACAGGCTGGCCCGCTACGGGCGGCTCTTTCAGGATATGCGCGCCACCTGGGCCGACCCGGACGCCTAGCTCGGCCCGAGCGCCTCCAGCAGCACTGCGAGCGTCTCGCGGGCGCAGCGCTCCCAGGTGAAGCCGGCGGCGTGGGCCAGCCCGCGGGCCCGGAGCTCGGCCCGGAGCGCCTCGTCCTGCACGAGCCGGCGCAGGCCGGCGGCGATGGCGTGGGTGTCGCGGGGATCGACGAGCAGCGCCGCGTCGCCGGCCACCTCCGGTAGCGACGAGCTGTTGGCGGTGAGGACGGGCGCGCCGCAGGCCATCGCCTCGAGCACGGGCATGCCGAAGCCTTCGTAGAGCGATGGGAAAACGAAGGCGGTGGCGCCGCTGAGCAGCGCCGGCAGCTCCTCGTCTGGTAGGTAGCCGAGGAAGCGCACCCGCCCCTCGATGCCAAGCTCCCGCGCCCGTCGCTCGATCGCCTCGGTGAGCCAGCCTCTGCGCCCGGCGATGGCGAGGGTCAGATCAGGGAGCTCTGAAGCCTCGCCCAAGGCGAGCGCGAAGGCCTCGATCAGCCGCTCGAGGTTCTTGCGGGGCTGCACGGTGCCAACATAGAGCAGATAGGGCCCGGCGAGGCCGTGGCGGGCGCGGGCGGCGGCGATGGCCCCAGGATCTTCGACGGGGCGGAAGTCGGGGCTCAGGCCGTGGTGCACCACGCTCACGCGGGCGGGATCGGCGCCGTAGTGTCGCACCAGATCGTCTTTTGTAGCTTGGGAAATGGCGATCACCCGGCGGGCGGCCCGCAGGCTCCAGCGGGTGGTGAGGTGCAGTTCCAGGCGGCGGCGGGCGGTGTGGGCCTCGGGGAAGCTCAGGTAGCCGAGGTCGTGGATGGTGACGACGCTGGGCGGGTGGACGAGCGGGATCACATGGGCCGGGACGAAGAGCAGATCCGGCCTGTCGCGGAGGAGGGCAGGGCCGAGACGGGCGTGGGTCCACAGCCGGGGCAGGGGGATGCTGCGCAGCGTGAAGTTCGGGCCGAGGGGCGGCAGGGCGGCCGGCAGCCCGTTGGTGTAGAGCGTGTAGCTCCGCCAGCGATCCACGCGGGCGAGGGCGGCGATCAGCTCATAGCTGTAGCGCTCGGTACCGGAGCGTAGTGGCTGCGCGCCTTGCGAGCCGGGCAGGCTTACGCGGCTGGCGTCGATGGCGATCCGGGTGCATGGGGGAGGGGTGGATGTTGAATTGGAGGGCATAGGTGCTTTAGCGCGCTCGTCTAACCTTCGGCCTTGGCGACGATCCAATCCCACAATCGGATCCGGCGGCGCAGGAAGGCGAAGATGCGAAGATTAGAATAGCACGAACGCGAGCCGAGACGTGCTCGACTCGCGTTCGTGGCTTCGCGTTGGCGTTTTCCGCTAAGCTGCGTGGATTTCGCGTTCCAATGGCCTCCTACTGCGCCCAGAGGGGCCAGCGGTCCTGGGCGGTGTTGAAGGTGACCTGGGTGATGCGCCCGCTATCTAGCGACAGCGTGTAGATCTCGTAGTCGCCGTCGTTGTCGCTGGCGAAGGCCAGGGTGCGCCCATCGGCCGACCAGGTGGGCCCCTCGTCGTTGCCGGGCGTGCCGTAGGTGGCGATGCGCCCGTCGCCGAAGTAGAGCACCGCCAGATCCCACTTGCCATCAACCATGGTCGAGTAGGCGATGGCGCGGCCGTCGGGCGAGACGCGGGCGAAGCGGTCGTCGGTGCTGTTGTCGGTGAGCTTCGTCACGTTCAGCAGGCGGGCGTCCACGCCCCACTGGCTATCGTTGCCGTAGGCCAGATCGGCGCGGTAGAGCTCGAAGTCGCCGTCGCAGTTGTTCGCCCAGTAGAGCCGGCGGCCGTCGGGCGACCAGGTGGGGGTCTCGTTCACGCAGCCGTTGCTGGTGAGTTGCCAGGGGCCGTTGCCATTGGCGCCCACGATGAACAGCTCCTGGCTGCCGCCACCCATGCGGTCCGACACGAAGACGAACTTGGTGCCGTCGGGCGAGTAGCTGGCGTTGTAGTCGCTCGCCACGCCGTTCGGCAGGTAGCCGGGGTAGGGGCCGTTGGGCGGCACCGGGGTGCCGTCGCTGTAGCTGATGCGGCGCACCTGGGCGTTCCAGGCGTAGTCGCCGTCGTAGAGGGTCACCGGGCCGAACTCGTAGATCTGGCGGAACTGGGCGTTGCTGCGGCGCGAGTCGACCAGCAGCGCGAGCTTGCCGGGGTCCCAGCTGCGGCGCCAGGAGAAGGCGACCGTCTCCTCGTTGTTGCGGGTCAGGCGCAGGGCGCCGTTCTCGGTGTGGCGGTAGAGCTCCCAGTGGCGACCGGTGTCGCGGTCGGAGGCGTAGAGCAGCGGCAGGTTGGGCTCAGGGCCGGCCCAAGGCGTGCCGAGGTGCGGGTAGCGCCACTGGAAGTAGTGCTGGCCGACGTTGCCCATCTCCACCTTGTAGCCAGCCGGGTTGCTGGGCACGTAGGTGAGGACGCGCCGCTCGAAGAGCTGCACCAGCACATCCTGCTCGACGCCGCCGATGCGAGCGCGCGTCCAGTAGGCGTCGGTGATCGGCAGGCCCATGGCGAAGAGCCAGTCCACCACGGGACCGGTGGTTACGCCGCGCTCAGTGTTGATCGGCCCGGTCTGGTTGAGGAACTCCCAGAAGACCCGCGGGATGTTATGGCCGGTGACGCTGTTGTACTGGACGATCTCGGTCTCGGGGAGGGCGAGATCGGGGCGGGGGCCGATATTGCCGCCGATGTCGATAGTAGTGCTGATGCGCTCGCCGATCCGCTGCGGGTCGCGGTAGCCGTTGTCGAGGGTGGCGACGCCGGCGAAGGAGCTGTAGCCGGGGGCGTTGGGGTTGGCGGCCCGCGGGTCGCCGGCCACGGGCACATCGGCGGCGGGGCGCTGGTCGACGTCGTAGGGGTCGTTGCCGAGCTGCACGCGCCCGCTGACTAGCTCCTTCACCAGTAGGCCGTTGGTGACGCCGGCGTTGCTGCCGGAGCGGTCGTCGGGGTTGTTCAGCTCCATGCGGGCCTTGTCGAAGTACTGCACGGTGCGCAGCCCGTTCTGGCCCTGGCGGTAGAACTCGGCGTAGTCGAACCAGGGGCCGGGGCCCCAGTACCAGGTGCGCCCGCCTCGGACGGGCTCTGAGTCGGTGCGCGACCAGGCCCGGCTGAAGCCGGGGTCGGCGAAGTTGCCGCGATTGCCGTCGAAGGGGGCAGCGCCGGCCGGCAGGGCGCCGGCGAGTAGGCTCGCGGCCAGCAGGGCGGTGGCGATGGGCGCCCCGCTGCGGCCAAACCACGTGAGACGCATAGGTTCCTCCTGCGAATAATGTTGCACCGCGTGAATGACGTTGGGCGACGGGCGGAGGTTCCCGCCTCGTGATGTAAGCATAGCCCTTCAGGACGCGGAATCGAATGAGGGGCGATTCGCCGGGCGCTCGTGGCGAGCTGAGAAGGGCGTGAGAATGGTATCAGGATGGGGGCGGCGGCCGTCCCCGCGCCCC
>DAOUGF010000287.1:0-12158 GCA_034429295.1 Chloroflexaceae bacterium | reverse complement strand
TCAGCCGTGCGCCACGCGGCGGAGCAAGCTCCCCGCGTTCGACTTGCATGCATTAGGCACGCCGCCAGCGTTCGTCCTGAGCCAGGATCAAACTCTGCGTGGTGTGGATGGAGCCGACCCAAAGGTCGAGCCATCACACAGTAACGGGACCACGTACATCATCACGATTCAGTTGTTCAGGTGCGCCGTGAGGCTTGGGGGCGAACAAAAAACCAGGCGGCGGGCTGCCCCTCCATCCTGGCGACGTCTCCGGGATACCCCGGCGCGGTTCGCGTTGTTGCCCTCTCAGAAGCCTCGGTTGTTCAGGTCTACCTCCAGAGGAGTGAGACCTCAACGCTCCTGTAGTTTAACACATCCGTCTGAGCGAGTCAAGCGAGCTGTGTTAACACTGTACTGGAGCGTCGCTAGCGCTTTGTTAGAGCGCTACCCTTGCGGGCGGCGGCCCGGCCAACAAAAAACCAGGGTGGCGGGTTGCCCCTCCGTCCTGGCGACGTCTCCGGGATGCCCCGGCGCGGTTCGCGTGTTGGTCGGACCTCTCAGCTTGTCTGGTCTGCCTCCGCAGGAGTGAGACCGTCTCGCAACGCCGGGCAGTATAGCAAGGCAGGGCCACTTTGTCAAATCGCAAGCCTCGGCTGCTGCTCTGCCTCGGCCACAGCGCACACGGAGCGCACCACAGCCACAGATTCGGCCACTGCCCATCCGCGGCCCTCCTGCGCGTAGCGGGCGAAATCCTCGGCGGAGAGCTCAGACTTTAGACTGAGATTCAGGCGCTCGTAGTCGTCGCGGTCCAGCCCGCGGAGCTGCAGGCCATGCTCCTCCAGTTGCGCGCTCGCGGCAGCCAGGAGGCGGGCGGCCATGTCGGCGCGGCCCTGCTCGTGGAGCAGCTCGGCGCAGGCAGTAAAGCTGAGCGCCAGCAGCTCGGGGTCGTCGTAGCGCTCGGCGAGGGTTACGGCCTCGGCGAGGAGCTCCAGGGAGCGGCGGCGTTCGCGCCCGGCGAGCAGGCGGCTCAGATTGATCTGGTCCCAGGCGAGGCGCCAGTAGTCTCTCTGCTCGGACAGCAGCGCGATGCTCTCCTCGAGCAGTTCCTCCGCCTGCTCAACGGCGCCGCGGGCGCGGGCGGCGATGGCGAGCGGCTCGTTTGCGTAGGCTACCCCTTGGGAGTCGCGGAGGGCCCGGCAGAGGTCGGCCGCCTCCAGGGCGTAGCGCTCGGAGGTGTCGTAGTCGCCCTGGGTCTGGACGACAAAGGCGAGGATGTTGAGCGCTGTCGCGGAGCCCCGCAGGCCGCCGATCGCGCGGAAGCAGGCCAGCGCGGCCTCGAGCTCCGCCACGGCCCGCTCGGGCTGTTGCTGCTCATAGTAGCACTGGCCTTTGGTGACGTGGGCCCACCCGCTGAGCCAGTCGAGCCCGAGCTCCTGCGAGAGCGCCAGGCTCTCATCGCAGTAGCTGATCGCGCGCTCGAATGCGCACTGCGCAGCGATGATGGTGCCGAGGCTGCTGAGGGCGTGGGCGATGCCTTCGCGGTTGCCCAACTCGCGGGCTAATTCAAGGCTGGCAGCGACAAGCGTCTCTGCCTGCGTGATGTCGCTCTGGCTGTAGGCCAGCATACCGGCGCCGTTCAACACTCGCATCCGCGAGATGCTCCGCGCCGACGGGGCCTTTGCGAGCAGCGCGTCGAGCCAGGCCCGTCCCTCGCTCAGGAAGCCACGCACCTGCCAGAAGAGCCAGAGCGCCGCGCCTAGGCGCAGCCCGTGCTCAGGGTCCTCCTGCTCCAGTGCCCAGTTGAGAGCCGCGCGGAGGTTGTCGTGCTCGGCTTCGAGCCGGTCGAAGGCGGCGATCTGCTCGGGGCCCTGCAGTTGAGCCTCGAGCGCCTCGGCGAGCTGCAGGTAGTAGCCGGCGTGCACCGCCCGGGCGGCAGCATCCTCGCCATGGGCCACCAGCTGCTCCGTCGCGTATTCGCGCAGGGTCGCGAGCAGATCGAAGCGCGGCTCACCAGAGTCGAGGATGCGCTGCTGGACCAGGCTCTTATCGACGAGGGAGGCCAGGAGATCGAGCACCGGGGCCGTGACAGAGTCGCCGCAGATCGCCTCGGCGGCTGGTAGCTCGAAGCCGCCGCTGAAGACGGCGAGCCGGCGGAAGAGCCGCTGCTCCTCGTCGGTGAGCAAGGCGTAGCTCCACTCAATGGCGGCGCGAAGCGTCTGGTGGCGGGCAGGGCCATCGCGCCTGCCCTCGGTGAGCACAGCGAGGCGGCTGGTGAGCCGGGCCAGGAGCGCCTCCGGCGTGAGCACCTTGGTTCGCACCGCCGCGAGCTCGATCGCCAGGGGGAGCCCGTCGAGGCGCCAGCAGATCTCGGCGATGGCGGCGGCGTTGGCTTCCGTCAGCGCAAAGTCGGCGTTGACCGCCTGGGCGCGCTGTACGAACAGCTCGACGGCGGGCAGACGACGGAGCGCGGGGAGCGCCGGCAGGGCGGCCACATCGGGCAGGGCCAGGGGCGCGATCGCGAGCTCCTGCTCGCCAGAGAGGTGCAGCGGGGCGCGGCTGGTGACGAGCAGCTTGAGGCGGGGCGCGGCGGCGAGCAACTCGCTGAGCAGCGGCGCGGCGGACGCCACTTGCTCGAAGTTGTCGAGCACCAGCAGGAGCTGCCTGTCGCTGCAGAACGCCTTCAGCGCCTCCAGCAGACTCTGGCCCGGCGCGCCGTAGCCCACAACCATCAGGTCGAGGGCCTGCCCGATCCGCTGCTTAACCCCGAGCGTCTGGGCGATCGCCGTGGCGACCTGAGCCGGATCGCGGACCGCGGCGAGGGAGACGAACCAGACGCCGTCGGCAAAGGCGCTGCTGAGGCTAGCCGCTCCGTGGAGACTGAGCCGGGTCTTGCCGACGCCGGGCGGCCCGGTGAGCGTGAGCAGCCCGAGGTCGCCCCGGAGCAGGTGCTGGCGGATGAGGGCGAGCTCGCGCTCGCGGCCGATCAGCGGTGTGCGGGGGAGCGCGAGGTTGCCGGGGCCGGGCCTGTTGCCGTTGCCAGACGGCTGAAGCTGGATCTGCTCGGGCGCGGCGAGGCGATCAACTGAGGCCTCAGCGCGGGCCACGCGCACAAAATCGGCTCGCAGCCCTGCGGGAAGCGCGAGAAACGTGGCGAGTCGCTCGGCGACTTGCGCGGACGGGCGGCGCTCGTCGGCCTCGATCTTTCGCAGTGTGATGGGGGCGCAGCCGATCCGCCGTGCGAGATCGTCTCGTGAGAGGCCTAAGGCCTGCCGCCTCGCCTTCACCCAGCCGCCGAACGACGCAATCGTCTCCATGGGGTTCCCCACTGTATCGCTCGTGTATCACCTGTTGTATCAGGCGCTGCTACCAATCTCTGGCCACTCAGTGCGAAAAAGGGAAGTGTCAGAAATGGCCGATGTGAGGAATTCTGCCAAGGCGATCGGCCCTTGTCAACAGTACTGAGGAGGAGAACGATGTTCGAGATCCAGCACGAGGCACTCCGCGAGGCGCAGCGGGAGATCGAGCGCTTGAGGGCCCAGCACTACAGGGTGTGGCTGGGAGCGGGGCGGCCGCGTCGCGGGGGGTTCACCGCCTGGCTACGGACCCTGTGGTCGGGGCAGACGGATGCCGAGACCAGGCCCGATGAGCCGGCCCGCGGCGGTGTTGCTGAACAGCAGAGCGCTTGAGGCGATGCGGATCTAGCGCATTAGAAAGGGATGAAACAGCCAGGGCGAAAGCCTTACCCCCTGATGAGTCCTTTGAAGGATAGAAGTTCCATACGCCGCTTGATGCCCGCGCGGCATATTTCGTGCATAATCGCACGAAGAGGACTCATCCGGGGAAGGAGGCCCGCCGTGTACAACCTCGAAGCCCTCGACTACCAAGAGCTCGCTGAGCTGCGCGACGCTATCAACCGGCAGATGCTCAGGCTGCGCCGCACCACCGGCCTGCGCCTCAATGAGCTCCTCGAGCTGCTCGAGGAGGTGAAGATCACCCTCCGCGACCAGGGTAAGGAGTGGCGCTCGCTCGAGCGCTGGCAATATATCGACGGTCAGATCTGCTTCTGGCTCAACCCCGTCGACCAGAGCCGTTATCGGATGGGCTGGTTCTCGATCGACGATCTGATCCAGTGGAGCCACAACACCGGCCCGGTGATGATCGAGGACGAGCTGGAGGCCGACGAAGAGGCGGACGCCGTCTACGACCTCATGGCGTAAGTTCGGCCCCGAAGCTTGGAGGCGGGAGGTTGAGGCCGCCAGCCGCACGAAGAAGCGCAGAGGGCATCGCCACATAGAACCACAGATGTCGCACGGAACGAACGGCCGAAGCATTCGCAGGGTGAATGCTTCGGCCTTGTTGTCCTGACGACGGATGTTTGTGGCTCTACATAATGTCCGCTGCGCCAGGCTCAAGACTGCTGAGCCGCACCGCTACCTTCCCTGCTCCTTCCGCCTGAGACTCTCCTCTACATCAGCGAGCTCGCCCTCGGCCTGGCTTGGCCGTGGCGCCTCGTTCATTCCCCGCCGGGCGCCGCTTGGGCGCTGCCCGCTGCCCGGCTCCTCGCCCTCGGCCTGACTGGGTCGCGGGGCCTTGTCGGTAATGTCGGGCGCCTGCTCGGCAGCTTTATCCAGCACCCGCCAGACCTCGTCCTCGCTCACGCCACACTCAGCGGTGATGGCGTCGAGCTGCTTGCCCGCCAAAGCGGCATGCACGATCGCAGCCTCGCGCTCCGGCAGATCTTTAACAGACTCCTGGCCGGCGCCGAGCTGCTCAACCAGCTGCCGCAGTCGTCCCTCGTGATACATCGCTCTCCTCCTCATCGCCGCACAGGGCGGCACTCGTTCAGCACCAAGGCTCGCTGATGCGAATTGCGTGCCGTCGAGTTGAGGCGGGCGATGTCAGGCGGGGTTGTACCGGTTCATGGCGGCGGTCAGGCCTTCCCGCAGCACCAGCTCCACGGCGTCGGCGATGGTGTCGAGGAGGAAGGGCAGCTCGGCCTCTTCCTCCTTGCGGAAGCGGCTGAGCACATAGGCCGCGGCGTCCATCTTGCCTGGCGGCTGATCGATGCCGACGCGCAGGCGCGGGAAGTCGCTGCTGCCGAGCTGGGCGACGATCGAGCGCATGCCGTTATGAGTGCCGGCGCTGCCCCGCTCGCGGAGGCGCAGCTTGCCGAAGGGCAGGTCGAGATCGTCGTAGACGACCAGCAGTTCGCGGGCGGGGTCGATCTTGTACCAGTTGCGGAGCGACGAGACGGCCTGGCCGCTGAGGTTCATGAACGTTTGGGGCTTGGCGAGGGCGACGCGCTGGCCGGCGATCTGGCCTTCGGCTATGAGGCTGTTGGCTCGCTTGCCGCGGAACTCAAGGCCGTGGCGACGCGCCAGGGTGTCGATGGCCTCGAAGCCGATATTGTGACGCGTTCGCGCGTAGCGCTCCCCAGGGTTGCCAAGGCCCACGATCAGCCACATGTCGTTGTCCTGCATCTATGTTGAGTATCGCGGCCTATGGTAGCCTCAGGGGGCGCAGGCGTCAATTTGTGACAAGGTGAGGGGGTGACAAGGTGACACCTATCGGCACCGTCAGGATGTCACCCCGTCACCTAGCCTGAGCGTAGCGAGGGCGATCACCTTGTCACCGCTACTCAGCCTCCCTGCAGATATGCCCACCACATGCGGTCGGCGACGGCGCGGGCGTCGATGTGGGCGCCGTAGGGCTTGAAGGCATCCGCGACGCGGGCGACATCGCGGAAGAGCAGGGTTCGCGAGTCATCGCCTTGGCGCGGGTCCACGGCTTGGGCGAAGTCGATGATGTAGAGCTGGTTGTCCCAGGCGAGCAGGTTGTAGGCGGAGAGGTCGCCGTGGATGCGGTGGCCGTGGAGCAGCTTTTCGATATCCTCGATCAGCCCATCGAGCAGATCCTGGGCCTCGCCCTGGCTCACCTCGATCTCGCAGAGGCGGGGCGCCGCCTCTTCCTCGTCGCCGAGATACTCCATCAGCAGGCCGTTGCCCGTTTGGGCGTAGGGGCGCGGGGTGCGGATGCCGAGCCGGTAGGCGAGTTCCTGGGTGGTGTACTCGTAGCTGATCCAGCTCTCGACCTGAAAGGCGCGGCCCTTAGCGGTGTTGCGGCTCGGCACGCCCTTGCCGGTGAGCTTCACCTGCTTGCCGGCCTCGTTGCGAACGGTGCGGCCCTCGCGGTACTGGGCGTCGTTACTCAGGCTGCGAAACATGCGCGGCCGGTAGATCTTGGCGGCGAGCAGTGCGCTGCCGGCGGCTGGGCCGGCCTCGCAGCAGAAGACCGTGGCCTCCTTGCCGCTCTTTACCTCGCGCAGCACATCGGCGATCAGGTCTTGCTCGTAGAACTGGGTGAGGGAGGAGAGCACCCAATCGCTGTCGCGGCGGCCCACCAGGGCCTCGGGGGCGAACGGCGCCTTGGCGCCTTCCTCCTCCTGCGTCTCACTCAGCCAGCGCTGGACGTCGGGGTTGGCCTCGAAGCTGCGCTTGGGCGCGGCCGGGCGGGCGACGGCCTTCTTGCGCTTGTGCTCTTTAAAACGGGTGCCGTAGGCTGGGGTCTCGTCGTCGTAGTCGTCCCACCGCCCGGCGGAAAAGTAGCGATCCATAAGCTCCTCAGAACTGCCTGGCGAATCAAAACGGCGACCGTAGCGCTGGTGGCCGCGGTCGCCGCAGGCAGGCGAGGAGCGATCGTCAAGGGGCGGAACCCAAGGGCGGCGCCGGAGGTTCGGCGGCCCTAGGCCAGGTTCGCAGCCCGATCGATTCGCTACTGCCGCGTGTTAGCGGGACATGCAGGCGCACACAGCGGTGTTTGCGGTGGTTATGGCCTTGCCCATGCGACCTCCTTGTGTGCGTAGCTGCGGGTACTCTGGGGTGAGTGTAGCTGCGCCGGGGGGGCCGGCGCATCGGCCCTGAGGCGGAGAGTGAGGCGCTGCCGCCCCCGCGCCCCCGGCGCTCGGTGCCTGCGGGGCGCAGCTGCCCCACACCCTCGGCGCACGTTGTGCCGACGCCTCTTGCGGGGCGCGGCCGCCCCCGTGCCCCCGGCTGTTTTGTCGGGGGGCGCACGCGCGCCCCCCGACACCCCCCGCGCCAGGGGCCTCGCCCCTGGACCCCAAGTAGGAGGCCAGTGCTGTGCCACCGCTGATCTGCTATCTCATCCCATCGTCGGGCTTATGCCGTAGCTCTGCACAGAGCACATGCACGCTGGTTGCGCCCTGCTCGATCCGGCGTGCCGACGCCAAACTTTCCTGAACACGGTGTCAGGAAGCGGGCGGCACAACCGATGCTCGCACACCACCCCGATCGCACATCTGCTGCCAGCCGAGGCGGATGGCTCTGCCTGACAATGAGGCGGGTACGCCGCCAGGCGGAGGTACGGTACGGCCTTTCTGCTTGGGGGTGGTCCGGAGGGGGCAGCCGCCCCCTCCGGCGGGGAGCGCGAGGGGCGGAGCCCGCTCGCATCCTCACCCACCGTGCAGGTGGTACTGGTACGGGGCCTCGCCCCACTACAGCCGTGTCGGTGCAACCGACGAGGGGCGCGAAGCGCTTGCACCTTTGCCGGGGGGTGCGGGGGGCGGGGCCCGCTCGCAACACCACCCACCGTGCAGGTGGCACTGCTTCGGGGCAACGCCCCGAGACGGGCGCGGAGGCAGCGCGCCCCCTCGTCGGGCGCTGAGTCGGCGCTGAGACCAGCAGTGCCCCCGCCGAGAGGCTCTGATCCGGCTCAGCCCGGCAGCGCCGGCGAGTAGTCCGTCGGCGTGAGCACCCGCTCCTCGATCGCGCCGACCAGGTCGCCGTGCTGCTCGTTCGTGGCCCGCTTGATCGCCTTCCACTCCTCGTCGGCCAGAAAGGCCGCCCAGGCGCTCCGCATCGTCGCTTCGTCGGGCCACGCCAGCAAATAGACGAACTCCGTCCGCTCGTTTGTCCGCGTCTCCCACATGGCGAGGATGTTAAAGCCGTAGTTCCGCATCAGCCGCGCGGCGTGGTCGCGGAAGCGGGCGTGAAACGCGGCCTTGTTGTGCTCAAAGATCTCGTAGATGCGCAGTTGGTGAATCATTGTCGCAGCTCTCCTCTTCGCTCAGCACTGGGTGGCGCCCCCGCTGGGGCGCACGGCGTCCAGCCATCGTATCCCGCCTGAGAGTATAGCCGAAGCGCGCAGCTCCGGGCGGATCGCGCCGGCGGGCAACTATGGGGCGACGAGGGTCTATAATGTGGCCATCCCCCATCCGCTGTTCGTGGAGCGCGCCGATGCAAGTAGATGTGCTGATCACCGGCGGGCGGCTCGTCGATGGGACGGGCAACCCCTGGAGCTACGCCGACCTCGCGATCGTGGGCGACCGCATCGCCGCGGTGCTGCCGCCCGGCCAGCTTTCCCCGGCCCAAGCCAGCGAGCTGGTCGACGCCCGCGGGATGGTCGTCTGCCCCGGCTTCATCGATATCCAGAGCCACTCCATCCTCCCGCTGCTCGTGGACGGTCGCTCGCTCTCCAAGCTCACCCAAGGCGTGACGACCGAGATCATGGGCGAGGCCTGGACGCCCGCGCCGTTCGGCGGGAAGATCGAGGATCCGCTGGCGAACGCGATCTTCGCCCAGGAGATCCCCGGCTGGCCGGAGCGGATGCGCGGCTGGCGCCGCTTCGGCGACTGGCTGGAGGCCCTGGCCGCCCACGGCGTCTCCCCCAATGTCGGCTCGTTCCTGGGCGGCGGCACCCTGCGCCAGTATGCCTGCGGGATGCGCATGGGCGAGGCCTCCCCCGATGAGCTCGCCACCATGCGCCGGGTGATGGCCGAGGCGATGGCCGACGGCGCCTTTGGCGTCTCCTACGCCCTGATCTACCCGCCCGACTCGTTCGTGGGCACCGACGAGCTGGTGGAGGTCTGCAAGGTGGTCGCCGAGCACCGCGGGCTCTACATCACCCACGTACGCTCAGAGGCGGAGGAGTTGGTCGAGGCGATCGATGAGGCGATCAGCATCGGCCGCCGCGCTGGCGTGCCGGTCGAGATCTATCACCTCAAGGCCGCTGGCCGGCCAAATTGGGGCCTGATGCCAGCGGCGATCCAGGCGATCGAGGCGGCGCGGGCCTCGGGCGTGGATGTGACCGCCGATATGTACCCGTACGCGGCCTCCGGCACCGGCCTCACCGCGATCCTACCGCCCTGGGCCGACGCCGACGGCCGGCTGTACCAGAACCTGGCCGACCCGGAGATGCGGGCGAAGATCCGCGCTGAGGTGCTGCAGCCCACGGGCGGCTGGGAGGCGATGGCCCACAACACCACCCCGGAGGGCGTGATGCCGATCGGCTTCCGCAAGCCCGAGCACCAGCAGTATGTGGGCAAGCGGCTCGCCGAGATCGCCGCCATGCGCGGCCAGCACTGGGTGGACGCCGCCCTCGACCTGCTGGCGGCCGAGGGCCAGCGCATCAGCACGATCTACTTCTCGATGGACGAGGCGAACGTGCGGATGCAGCTCGGCCTCCCCTGGATCAAGATCGCCACCGACGCCGGTGGCTTCGACCCGGCTTGGGCCGCCGCCCGCGGCCCGGTGCACCCGCGGAGCTACGGCACCTACCCGCGGGTGCTCGGCAAGTATGTGCGCGAGGAGCGGGCGCTCACGTTGGAGGACGCCATCCGCAAGATGACCTGGGCCGTGGCCGCCCGCCTCAGCCTGCGCGACCGCGGGCTGCTGCAGGCGGGCTGCTTCGCCGACGTCGTCGTCTTCGATCCCGATACGATCGCCGACCGCGCCACCTTCGAGGCGCCCCACCAGCTCTCGGTCGGCGTGCGCGATGTGTGGGTGAACGGCGTGCGGGTGCTCTCCGACGGCGAGCACACCGGCGCGACGCCGGGCCGGGTGGTGCGTGGGCCGGGCTGGCAAGGCGCGCCTCGCGCCTGACGGGCGCTAGCTTTTAGGCCTTGAGGGCGGGCACATGGCCCGCCCTCATCAGTGTCTCGCTCAGCTCAGGCGGATCGTCCCGGCAGTGCCGGCTGGCGCCGCGGCGCTGTGGCCGTCGGGGAGCTGCACGGTGACAGGGAGCGGCAGGGCCGGAAGCGCGACCGTGACGGCGCCGCCCGCCGCTGTCGCTGTCACCTCGTAGGGCCTGCCGCCCAGGACGATGGTGGCGCTGCTTGCGCCATCCGGGTAGACCCGTAGCGTCAGGTGGGCGGGCGTGGTGCCGTTGCCCACGTCATCGCCCAATTGCTGGCCCGGCCCGAGCTGCAGCGGCAGGATCGCCCCGGCCCGCACGAAGACCGGGATGCGGTCGAGGGGCGCGGCGACCTCGACCCAACGCCCGCCCGCGGTGGCCGCGCCGCTCCAGAGGTCGTGCCACTCGCCCGCGGGCAAGTAGAGCCGGCGGCTGCTCACGCCCTCCGCCGTCACCGGCGCCACCAGCAGGTCGCGCCCGAGGCGATACTGGTCGGCGAGCTGCCAGCACTGCGGGTCGTCGGGGTGGTCCAGCAGCATGGCGCGGAGCATAGGCTCGCCGCTGGCCGCGCTGTGGACCGCCTCGCGCACCAGGTAGGGCAGCAAGGCCATGCGCAGCCGCGCGAAGTGGCGGGCGAGGGGGATCACCCGCTCGTCGCCGCTGTGCTCCTGGACGCGCCAGGGGGTGCGATCCTTCGAGGGTGCGCCCGGCGGGGTGTACTCGCTGTGGTACTGCATGATCGGGCAGAAGGCGGCCATCGCCATCGCCCGCAGATAGAGCTCGGCCGTCGGCAGATCCTCGCTGAAGCCGGCGATATCCCAACCCCAGAAGGGGATGCCGCTCAGCCCTGCGCTCAGCCCGGCGACGATCGAGCGCCGGAAGGCCTCCCAGGTGCTGTTCTCGTCGCCCGCCCAATGGGCCGGGAAGGCGCCAGCGCCCGTGTGGCCGGCCCGGCTGAAGGTCAGCGCGTCGCCGGCCCGCCGACCCGTGGCGAAGCGGTGGTAGGCGCCGATGTAGAGGTTCGGGTAGGCGTTCACCAGCTCGTCGCCACGCCTGCCGTCGCTCGCAACGATGCCGCGCCCCTGCAGATGCTCGCCGCCGTCGGTCTTGAAGCCGGCGATGCCGAGCTCATCCAGCAAGTAGGCCCGCTTCTGCAGCCACCACTCCGTGGCCGCCGGGTTGGTGAAGTCGGGGATCATCGCCCCGTTGAACCAGAAGGCCGGGTTGCGGTACGGCTCGCCATCCTCGCGGCGGAGCACATAGCCCTGCTGCTGCGCGTAGGTGCAGTCGGCGTCGTGCTGCGGGTGGGCTTCCTCGCTCCGCTTGAGCGCAGGGATTTGCCAGAGGATCAGGCGGATGCCGGCTGCGTCGAGCCGATCAACCATCCCCTTCGGGTCGGGCCAGGGGCCATCGGAGGGGAAGGTGAAGTCGGCGAGGCGGGGCGCCCAATCGCCGCCGCGGGGCGTGTACCGCGCGCCATTCCAGATGTAGAAGGTCTGCTCGTCGCTCCAAGCCTCGATCACTAGCACCGTGGCCGGAACGCCGTGCTCCTGGTGGAGCGTCACCTCCCGCTCCACGCGGGCTTGGGTGTTCCACTCGTTGCTGCTCATCCAGAGCCCGAAGGCCCAATCGGGCGGCGGCGCGGTTGGCCGCCCGGTGCGGGCGGTGAGGGCCCGCACGCAGGCCGCCGGGTCGCCGGCGAAGAAGTCGATCGCCACCGGCCGCCCTCCGCCGGCTTGCGCCGTGCAGCGCCAGCGATCCTCGACGCTGTGGCCGAGGTCGTATGCGACGTGGGCCGTTCCCTCGACCAGGCAGGCGTAGCCCCGCGAGGAGATCATGAAGGGTACGGGCAGGTAGGTGCGGTTGCCGTGGTTCTTGTACTGCTCGTAGACGGCCACGTCGGGCGCGCGGCCCCGCTGATCGAGGGCGTCGAAGCGCTCGCCCAAGCCCACCAGCGCCTCGCCGTCGGCCAGTTCGCCAGCCAGTTCCACGGCCGCCAGGGCTCCGTCGGCCTCCTCGAGCCAGCGCAGACGCAGCCCCACCGTCTCCCCGCCGGCCGTGTAGCGCAGCCAGCCCGTGGCGGCGTCGAGCTCCAGCCTGGCCTCGCCGCCCGTCACGCTCACCGTCTCGGGAGGCGCGCCGCCGGTAGGCGCGGGGCCGCCCAAAACGAGCTGCAGCCCCTCGGGCAGGCGGCGCAGCGCCAGGGCAGGGCCAGGCCCGCCGTCGGCGGCTGCCGTCGCCAGCAGCAGCCC
>DAOUGF010000286.1:0-8129 GCA_034429295.1 Chloroflexaceae bacterium | reverse complement strand
ACTTCCAAGCCACTTCCGAACTGCACAACTGGATGAGGTGCGAATGAAGATCTCCCGTGTCTCCACCCTGGTCGTCAACGCCAGGATGCGCAACTGGATCTTTGTGAAGGTCGAGACGGACCAGCCGGGGCTTTACGGTTGGGGCGAGGCTACCCTGGAGTGGAAGACCCGCGCCGTCGTCGGCGCGGTGGAGGATGTGAGCCGCCTGCTGATCGGCGAGGACCCGCGCCGGATCGAGCATCTCTACCAGCTGATGTACCGCCAGTACTTCTGGAAAGTCGGCATCGAGGGTATGTCAGCGATCAGCGGGATCGAGCAGGCCCTCTGGGACATCAAGGGCAAATGGCTCGGCGTGCCCGTCTACGAACTGCTGGGCGGGCGTGTCCGCGACAAGGTGCGCGTCTACGACCACCTCGGCGGCGGCGAGATGGAGAGCATGTACGAGAGCACCGACCCGGCCCAGTTCGCCGAGCGGGCGCTGATGGTGCAGGAGGCTGGCTACACCGCGATGAAGTTTATGGCGGTGCCGCGCACCGAGCCGATCGAGGGCCTGCGCCCGGTGCGCTACGCCGAGCGGCTGGTGCGCGCCGTGCGCGAGGCCGTCGGCGACGAGATGGACCTGATGGTGGATCTCCACGCCCGCTGCACCTCGCCGGCCATGGCGCTCCAGTACTGCCGCGCCTTCGAGCCGTACGGCCTGCTCTTCTTCGAGGAGCCTTGCCCCACCGAGGATATCGAGGCCACGGCCCAGGTGACGCGGGCAGCGAACATCCCGATCGCCACAGGTGAGCGGCTAGTGGGCCGCCACCAGTTCCGCGAGATCTTCGAGCGCCGCGCCTGTCACATCATCCAGCCGGATCTCTCCCACTGCGGCGGGCTCTGGGAGGCGCGCAAGATCGCCGCAGCCGCCGAGGCCTGCTCGATCGCCGTGGCGCCCCACAACCCCAACGGTCCGATCGCCACCGCCGCTGCCATCCACTTCGCCCTCGCCACGCCCAACTGGGTGATCCAGGAGGCGATCAGCGGCGACGTGCCCTGGCGCCAGGAGGTCGTCGAGTCGGCGCACCAGGTGGTCGCCGGCTACTACGGCGTGCCCACGGCGCCCGGCCTCGGCGTCGAGGTTAACGAGCGGGCCGCCGCCCGCTACCCGTTCCAGCCCGAGCTGGTGCAGCGCTACTTCCACCCCGATGGTTCGGTAGCCGATTGGTGACAAGGTGACAGAGGGACAAGGGGGCAGGGGGACAAGAGGACAAGGGGACAGGGGGACAGGGGGACGCCTATCGGCACTGTCAGGATGTCCCCTTGTCGCCTAGCCCAAGCGAAGCGAGGGCGTTCACCTTGTCACCCTGTCCCCTAGCCCGAGCAGAGCGAGGGCGGTCACCTTGTCCCCTTGTCGCCTAGCCCAAGCGCAGCGAGGGCGTTCACCCTGTCACCCTGTCACTGAGCGAGCGGAGCGAGCACATGTACGATCTCTACGCCGACTATCGCCTTCTTGGGGCTTTCGACGTTGTGCAGACGGCGCGGCTCGTGGCGCGCTACCACTACGTCGAGGCCCAACTGATGCGGGTGGCCGCCGGCAAGCTGGCCGAACTGCCGGAATGGGAGCTGAAGTGCCTCGCAGGCCGCCATCTCTGGCAGGACTCGCTCCACGCCGACGCCTGGCTGGCCCGCCTGATCGACCTGCGCTGGCCGCGCCGCGCGCCCCTCAGCCCGGGCGAGCCCACCCGCCGGCTCATGGCCTTGCTCGACGATGCGCCCAGCGGCGCCGCCTACCTCGCCGCCGTCTACCGCCAGGTGAAGCCGCGCCTGATCGCCGGCTACGCCGCCCACCGCGCTGCCTGCGCCCCCCTCGCCGACGAGCCGACTTGGGATCTGCTCGGCCGCGCCATCGCCGACGAGGAGGAACAGGTGCGCCAGGGGCTCGCCCTGCTCGAGACCTTCCCCGCCGCGGAGCGGGCCGCCGCCCGCGCCTACGAGGCCGCCGTCGCCGACGCCTGCGAGGCCGTGGGCAGCCTCGCCGACCCCGCCACCGCCGCCGAGCGCGAGGCCCGCGGCTCCTTCGAGGGCCAAGCCGTGCGCGCCGCGCCGCCCGTTGCCGCCCGCGACGCCCGCTTCCGCTTCGGGACGAGCGCCGCCGACCGGCCGCCCGCCGATGAGCGCGAGATGGCCCTGATGATGGCCCACCGCGACGCCGACAACGAGATGCACGCCGCCGAGCTGCTCGGCCGCAGCCTCTACGAGCACCCCGAGCTACCTTGGGAGTACCACGTCGATATGGCCCGGCAACTCTGGGACGAGGTGCGCCACGCCGTGCTCTACCAGCGCTACCTGGAGCACCTCGGCGGCAAGCTCGGCGACTTCCCGGTGATCCCCGGCAACTACGCCTACCGGATCGGGCTCGACTTCCCCCACCGGCTCTACGACCTGCACCTGCGGGGCGAGAAGCTCGGCATGCCCGACCTGATCCGCTACCGCCAGCAGGCCCGCGCCCGCGGCGACGCCCACTACGCCTTGCTCAACGACTTCGTCCACGCCGATGAGGTGCCCCATGTCAAGAATGGCCGCTGGCTCCGCTGGCTGCTCAACAACGACGAGGAGGCCTTCCGCCGCATCGAGCGCGAGACGATGCAGCTCCGCGCCGCCTACGAGCGCGAACACCCCGACGATCCCATCGTCCTCGCGTATACGGGGGTGGTGCCGGCGTTGCTCGATGAATGACAAGGTGACAAGGTGAACGCCCTCGCGTTGCTCGGGCTAGGGGACAAGGTGACATCCTGACGGTGCCGATAGGCGTCCCCCTGTCCCCTTGTCACCCTGTCACCCTGCCCTCTGGCTCTTATGAGGTAAGCCTATGGCCACGACACTGCACGCCGGCGTCGCCCGCGCCGACATCACGCCGCCCTTCGGGATCGCCCACGCCGGCTGGGGCGCCCAGACCCACCAGCGGGCCGCCGGGGTGGACCTGCCGCTCTGGGCCACGGCCCTCGCCCTCTCCGACGGCGTGGAGACTGTGGTGATCGTCGATATCGACCTGATCTACCTCTGGGATACCGAGGCGCCCGGCGTCATGCGCGCCGTCGAGCAGGCGACCGGCCTGCCGGCCTCCCACATCCGCCTCGCCTATACCCACACCCACTCGGGGCCGATCAACGGCGCCACCTGGAGCAGCTGGGTGAAGGAGGGCGCCGAGATGGTGCCGGCCTACGATGCCATCCTCGAGCAGCAGATCGCCGGGGTGGCCCGCCAGGCGCTCCGCCAACTGCGGCCCGCCCGCGTGGCCGCCGGCTCCGGCGAGGCACGCATCAACGTCAACCGGCGCTTCCAGCGGCCCGAGGACGGCGCGGTGATCTGCGGGCGCAACTGGGATGGCCCGGTCGATCATCAAGTGCAGCTGGTGCGCATCGACGCGCTCGACGGCACCCCCATCGCAGCGATCGTCAACTACGCCTGCCACCCGATTACCGTCGGCCCCGACTGCGACCTGGTGACGCCCGACTACCCCGGCGTGACGAAGCGCGTAGTCGAGCAGGCCACCGGCGCCACCTGCCTCTTCCTCCAGGGCGCCACCGGCGACGTCGGGCCGATCCAGGGCTGCGCCAGGGGCGGCCTAGGCGAGTACCGGCGCCTCGGCAGCATCCTCGGCCACGAGGCCAGCCGGATCTGGTGGGAACTGGAGCCGCGCCGCCGCCGCGAGCGCTACGCCGGCACCGTCGAGTCCGGCTCGCCCCTCGCACTCTACGAGGACGAGCCCCTGCCCGACCTCGACACCACGCTGCGCGTCGGCACGCGCGACCTGCACCTGCCCCTCAAGCAGTTCGCGCCGGCGGCTGAGCTCGCCGCCGCCACCGCCGCCCACGTCGAGCGCCTCGACCGGCTGCGAGCCGAGGGCGGCGACCTCGAGGCCATCCGCGCCGAGACTATGCTCGCCAAGCGCGCCGCCATGCGCGCCGACCTCGCCCGGCGCAACGAGGGCAACACGCATCGCACGGTCACGCTGCAGGCATTCACCATCGGCGACCAGATCGCCCTGCCCGTCGTGCCGGGCGAGCCCTTCTGCCAGATCGGCATGCAGGTGAAGGCCGGCTCGCCCTTCCCCTACACACTCTTCGCCGGCTACGCCAATATCGGCTGGGCCTACATCCCTACCGCCGACGCCTACCCGCTCGGGGGCTACGAGGTGGAGATCACGCCCTTCGCGCCCGAGGCCGCCGCTATGGTTGTCGAGGGCAGCATCGCGCTCCTGCGGGAGCTCGCGCCAGGAGCGAGCTGATGGGCGCCCGCCAGATCCTCCCCGGTGTGACGGCGATCGAGACCGACACCGGCGCCAGCCCTCTCACGCTCTACCTGCTCCACGACACGCGCACGCTGCTGGTGGACAGCGGGCTGCGCAGCACGCCGGAGGAGGCGATCTTCCCCGCCCTCGCCGCCGCCGGCCTGCCCGAGCAGCTCGACATGCTGCTGATCTCTCACGCCGACGCCGACCACCACGGCGGCAACGCCGCGATCATCGCCCGCTCACCTTCCACGCTCGTGCTCTGCCACAGGCTCGACGCGCCGCGGGTGAGCTCAAAGGAGCGCCACCTCCACGAGCGCTACACCGGCGCCGTCGCCGCCGACGATACGCCCTACAGCCCGGAGATCATGGCGTGGCTGAGCGACAGCATCGGCCCCGACACGCCTGTGGACCTGGCCTTGGAGGGCGGGGAACTGATCCGCCTCGGCCCCGGCGCAACCTGGGAGGCGCTGCATGTGCCGGGCCACACCCCCGGCCACCTTGCCCTCTGGAACGCCGAGCTGCGCGTGCTGATCGCCCAGGACGCCCTGCTCGGCGGGATGGGCGTGGAGCCCGACGGCTCGCCGGGCAGCCCACCGCCTTACTTCGACGTTGATAGCTACCTGGCAACGCTGGAGCGCGTCGCGGCCCTCGGCGTCGAGCAGCTGCTCGGGGCCCACTTCCCGCCCATCGTCGGCGCCGACGCCGTGGCTGCCTACATCGCCGAGAGCGCCCGCTTCGTGGCCGAGCTCGACCAGCTGACGCTCGCGATCGTGGGTGAAGCCGACCGCCCCCTCACCCTCGCCGCGGTCTGCGCTGCGGTGGATGCGCGCTTGGGGCCGAGCAGCACGGCGATCCAGTGGATCCCTCCGGTGCGCGCCCACCTCGAACGCCACACGGCCCAGGGAAGACTGCGGGAGCTGCAAGGCGGCGGGCCGCGCGCGTGGGCACCCTTGACGTGACAAGGGGACAGGGGACAGGGGGACAAGGGGACGCCTATCAGCACCGTCAGGATGTCCCCTTGTCCCCTAGCCCAAGCGCAGCGAGGGCATTCACCTTGTCCCCTAGCCCGAGCAACGCGAGGGCGTTCCCCTTGTCACCTAGCCCGAGCAACGCGAGGGCGTTCACCTTGTCACCTAGCCCGAGCAACGCGAGGGCGTTCACCTTGTCACCGCAACAAAGGAGGCAGCGATGCGACTGAGCGGCAAAGTCGCGCTGATCACGGGGGGCGCCACGGGGATCGGGGCCGCGTGCGCCAGGCGCTTCGCGGAGGAAGGCGCGCTGGTGGCGATCGCCGACATTAACCGGGAGGGCGGCTTGCGCACGGCCGAGGCCTGCGGCGGCCAGTTCGTCGCCTGCGACACCGGCAAGGCCGAGCAGTGCCGCGCCGCCGTGGCGGAGACGGTCGCCCGCTACGGGCGCCTCGACATCCTCGTCAATGCCGCGGCCCACCTCGGCGGCTACCACGACGCTGCAGCCATGGCTGAGGAGGAGTGGCGCGAGGTGCTAGCCGTCACCCTCGACGGCGTCTTCTACTGCTCCAAGTACGCCGCCCTGGAGATGCTCAAGGGCGGGGGCGGCGCGATCGTCAATATCGCCTCGGTTGAAGGCATGCTGGGCGCAGCCGGCCACGCCGCCTACGTGACCGGCAAGAGCGCGCTCTTCGGCCTCACCCGCTCGATGGCGATCGACCTCGGCCCCCGCGGCATACGGGTGAACGCCGTGAGCCCCGGCATCATCGACGCGGGGCGCCCCGACATCGAGCGCCTCAAGCAAGATCCCGCCGTGATGCAGTTCTGGCGCGACATGACTGTGCTCGACCGCATGGGCCGCCCCGAGGAGGTGGCCGCCGCTGTGGCCTTCCTCGCCTCCGATGATGCCTCCTACATCACGGGCCAGAACCTCGCCGTGGACGGCGGCTGGACGATCGGCCACCCGCCGGTGCGCTGGTCGGCCAGAAACGACGAGCAATGAGCATCGAGGCGCAGCTGTAGCCACCAAGGAGCCGCCATGTGGCCCGCCTACACCCACGAGCGCAACTTCGGCTGCCGGGCGATGGAGTATCTCTACCGCGGCCTGCGCACGGTGACCCTGGAGAACGAACTGATCCGGGTGACGGTGCTCGCCGACAAGGGCAGCGACATCATCGAGTTCCTGCATAAGCCCAGCGACACCGACTTCATGTGGCGCTCGCCCCTCGGCGTCCGCAACCCAGCCACCTTCGTGCCCACCGCCCCGCGCCCTGAGGGCGCCTTCCTCGATTACTACCCCGGCGGCTGGCAAGAGTGCCTGCCCAGCGGCGGCAACGCGGCGAGCTACGCTGGCACGAGCTTCGGCCCCCACGGCGAGCTCTGCCTCATCCCCTGGGAGTACACGCTGACCGAAGACGAGCCCGAGCGCGTCACGCTGCGGCTGCGGGTGCGCACCTACCGCACACCGCTCTTCGTCGAGAAGTGGCTGACCCTTACCAGCGGCCGGCCAGTGCTGCAGTTCCGCGAGCGGCTGGTGAACGAGGGCCACGAGCCGGTGGAGCTGATGTGGGGCCACCACCCGGCCTTCGGGCCACCCTTTCTCGACGATAGCTGCGTCGTCGACCTGCCGGGCGCGCTGGTGCGCGCCACAGATGCCCTGCCGACCCACCGCTACCGCCCCGGCTCCGGCTACGTCTGGCCGTATGTTCCCGCCCGCGACGGCGAGCTGCTCGACATCAGCAAGATCGCGCCTCCGGAGACGCGCAGCCACGACACGCTCTTCCTCACTGAGCTCGCAGCCGGCTGGTACGCCGTCACCAACACGCGCCGCGCGGTCGGCTTCGGCATGGCATGGCCCGCCGAGCTCTTCGGGGCGCTCTGGTTCTGGCAGGTCTACGGCGGCGCCTTCGGGTCGCCATGGTTCGGGCGGACTTACAACATCGCCATCGAGCCGTGGACAACGCCGCACACGACGATCGAGGAGGCGATAGCCCAAGGGAGCAGCCGCCACTTGGGGCCCGGCGAGGCCCTGGAGGCCGAGCTGTGCGCCGTGGCCTACGCGGGGCTGCGCCGTGTGACGAGAATCTCGCCCTCGGGCGAGGTGACGGGCGATGTGGAGAGGAGAGCTTGATGCTCGTGGGCTACGTAAGTGACGAGCGCTATATGGCGCTTTGCGATGTGGCGGTGGAGTTCGAGCGCGATGGCCACAGCGTCGCGGTTGTACGCTCGACGCCACGCGGCGCGATCTACGCCGAGTTGGAGCCCGGCCCGTACCGGGTGACCCTGGTGAAGCCTGGCTACGGCGCGAAAGTGGTCGACATCACTATCGGCCAGGGCCCGCCGTATCAGCTGCGCCTGCTGTCGGACAAGCTCCTGGGCTACATGTGGCCGCGCTGGGTGCGCTCCGGCGAGCGCGCCGAGTTCCGCGTCCACTCCGTGGCGCCCTACCGCCTGAGCCTCTGGCGTTACGGCCGCGAGCAAGAGTTTGTGCGTCTGCTCGGCTGGTTCGATGAGCACGGGCCCCTCGCCACCATGCAGGTCACGCCCGACGGCGACTACACGCAGACAGGCGTCCAGTGGAACCGGCGCGGCTACGGCAGCAGCCCGCACCACACCCAGCTCGCCGAAGCGCCGGCCCGCTCGGGGCTCTACTACTTCCACGCCGAGAACGAGCGGGGCGAGTTCTTCTCGTTCCCCTGGGTGGTCGCCCCCGCCGCGCCCACGGCTCCGCTGGCCGTGCTCGCCTCGACCAACACCTGGAACGCCTACAACAACTTCGGCGGGCGCAGCAACTACATCAACGCCGCCGGGCTCCCCGCCACGCCGATCGTCAACGCCCGCCTGGAGATGCCCCGCTACACCGACGGGGCCTTTAGCGAGTGGGG
>DAOUGF010000285.1:0-5399 GCA_034429295.1 Chloroflexaceae bacterium | reverse complement strand
TCGACGATCGCCTGGGCCAGATGCATGCCGAGGCCGCAGCGGCGATAGTTGGGCGCCACCAGCAGGCGGATGTCGGCTACGTGGTGCGACCAGCCGGGCAGGCGCAAGGCCGCAGCCCAGGCAACGATCTTGCCGTCTTCGGTGACGGCGACGATCTGACGCCAGTTCTCGGCCCTGGCAGCATTGGTGAGGCGGGCGATGATCTCAGGGTTGCTGAAGTCGTCCTCGAGGTAGAGGAGGTCGTTCTTGGGGAGGTCGCGGCCGAACGCCTCCAGCGCCGCCCGATCCTCCTCTGCGATAGGGCGGATCACTACCTGACGGCCATCACGTAGTGCCACAACAGTTGCCGCCTCGATGCGCTCGGCCATCACAGGTTCCTCCAGTGGAAGCTCTATTAGCTTGGGGCTGTAGTCCAGAAGATGGCTGCACTATAGCAAAGGCAGTTACAGCGTGGTTACTTCTCCGCTGAGTTAAGAGAACGTTACGGCTGCTTCAAGGGTATCGCTGCTATAATGGCTGGCATCCAACGCAAGTGAAACAAAGCCTGGCCGTCGCCGGGCCGACGAGGAGGTCGACATGAGTAACCAGCGCGAGGTGGTGATCCTCAGTGGGGTGCGCACGGCGATCGGCAGTTTCGGCGGGAGCCTCAAGGATTCGCCGCCGACGGAGCTTGGCGCAGCCGTGGTGCGGGAGGCGGTGGCTCGCGCCGGGGTGGAGCCCGCCGAGATCGGGCATGTGGTCTTCGGCCACGTGATCAACACCGAGCCCCGGGACATGTATCTGGCCCGCGTCGCCGCCGTGCGGGGCGGCCTGCCGGTGGAGACGCCCGCTCTCACCCTGAATCGGCTCTGCGGCAGCGGCCTGCAGGCGATCGTCTCGGCGGCCCAGACGATCATGCAGGGCGATGCCGAGGCCGCGGTGGCCGGTGGCGCCGAGGTGATGAGCCGTGGCCCCTACGCGGTGCCTGCCATGCGTTGGGGCGCTCGCATGAACGACACCAAGATGCTCGACATGATGGTCGGCGCCCTCACCGACCCCTTCGACGACTGCCATATGGGCATCACCGCCGAGAATGTAGCCGCCAAGTGGGAGATCTCTCGCGAGGAGCAGGACGCCCTCGCGATCGAGAGCCACAGGCGCGCCGCCGCGGCCATCGATGAGGGGCGCTTCAAGGGGCAGATCATCCCGATCGAGGTGAAGGTGAAGGGCGGCACCCAGATCTTCGACACCGACGAGAATGTGCGCCGTGATGTCTCGATGGAGCGTATGGCCAAGCTCAGGCCGGTCTTCCAGAAAGACGGCAGCGTCACCGCTGGCAACGCCTCCAGCATCAACGACGCCGCCGCCGCCGTGGTGCTGATGGAGCGGGAGGTCGCGGAGCGCCGCGGCTATAAGCCCCTCGCCCGCCTCGTCGGCTACGCTCACGCCGGCGTCGAGCCGAAGTATATGGGCATCGGCCCGGTGCCCGCGGTGCGCAAGCTGCTCGAGCGCACGGGCATCCGCATGGACGAGATCGACTTCTTCGAGGTGAACGAGGCCTTCGCCGCTCAGGCCCTCGCCGTCGCCAAGGATCTCGAGCTCCCCGCCGATCGCACCAATCCCAACGGCAGCGGCATCTCACTCGGCCACCCCGTCGGCGCCACCGGCTGCATCCTCTCCGTGAAGGCTGTGCACGAGTTGCAGCGCACCGGCGGGCGCTACGCCCTCGTGACGATGTGCATCGGCGGTGGCCAGGGTATCGCGGCGATCTTCGAGCGTCTCTAGCCGTGCCGCCCGATCCTGCACCCTTGTAAGGAGGTGAACAGTGGGTAAACTCGATGGGCGTGTCGCCTTTGTCACCGGCGGCGCCCGCGGCATCGGCCGCGCGATCGCCGTCGCCCTCGCCGCCGAGGGCGCAAAGGTTGCTATCAACTACCACAGCAGCGAGGCCGCGGCGCACGAGGTACTCGAGGAGATGAGGGCCGCCAGGCACGAGCGCCTGCAGGCCCACAACTTGGGCGGCGCCGACAGCGCCGAGGAGTTCTACATCGCTCTCCAGGGCGACGTGAGCGACGCCGAGCAGGCCCGCGGCATGGTCAAGTCCGTGATCGAGAAGTGGGGCCGTCTGGATATCCTCGTCAACAACGCCGGAATCACCCGCGACCGCACCCTGCGCAAGCTCACCGACGAAGACTGGCTCACGGTGATCAACAACAACCTCAACAGCGTCTACTACTGCACTACCGCGGCCATGCCGACGATGATCGAGCAGCGGCACGGGCGGATCATCAACATTAGCTCTTACGTGGGCCAGGCCGGCAACTTCGGCCAGGCGAACTACGGCGCCAGCAAGGGCGGGATCATCGCCTTCACCAAGACGGCCGCCCTCGAGCTCGCCAAATACAACATCACCGTGAACGCCCTGGCGCCCGGCTTCACGCTCACCGACATGCTCGCCAAGGTGCCGGAGAATGTGCAGGAGCAGATCAAGGCCAAGATCCCTATGGGCCGCTTCGGCAAGCCCGAGGAGATCGCCAAGGCCGCGGTCTTCCTCGCCGCCGACGGCGATTACATCACCGGCCAGCAGATCAATGTGAACGGCGGGGTGTATATGTAGCGGGCGGGCGTTCTGAAAGTCGCCCCCCAAGCTCCAAGCTTGGGGGGCGGTGGGAGGCAAGGTTCGGGGGCGATGGGAGGCAAGGTTCGGGGGCAGTGGAGGAAAGCTCGGCAGCTTGGGGGGCGGTAGAGGAAGGTTCGGCAATCTTGGTGGGCAGCGGTGGGAGGTGAAGGCTACTTGCCCTGCTTGTCGATAATATCCTTGAGCTCGTCGGTGTAGCCCTCCCAGGCCTGGAGCATCTCTTTGTTGAGCCGCTGCTGGAGGCGGATGGTGTCGGCGATCGCCTGCTCGGCTGCGCTGCGCAGGCTGCGGCTGTAGTCCCAGTTCTTCAGCACCACGTCGAAGGCCATATCGGTGCTGGCGGCCAGTAGCTCGTTCCAAGCCCGCACCGAGCGAAGCATCGCGTCGGCCCGCTGCTGGGCTTGCTGCTGCAGCCGTTCCTTGAGGCGCTGTACTTCGTCGTCGCTCATCCCTGTCCCTCGTGATCTATACTGTATAACACGCCGCGTCGTACCGGAGTGCCTTCGGCGGCGCGCCGCGCGGCGCGCCTGAGATCAGAGCGATGGTACCACCGGCAGTTACGGGTGAGTTCGCCGGCCCGCCAGCGGGCGGTGAGTTGCTGCTTACCAGGCTCGCGCCGCCGGCCCAGCAGAGCAGGCTCCTGCGGCGCCAGCGGGTTGAGGCGCTCCTCGCCGCCGCCCTCGATCATCCCCTCTGCCTGCTGGTCGCCCCCGCCGGCAGCGGCAAAACCACCGCCCTCGCCGCGCTGGTCGCCCATGGCGGCTGGCCCGCCGCCTGGTGCCGCGCCCGCGCCAGCGACGACCCGGCGCTGCTGCTGCGCCACCTCGCCGCCGCCTTCCGCCAGGTGGCGCCCCTCGACGAGGCCCGTATCGCCGCCGCCCTCGCCCGCTCCCCCGAGGACGTTCGCCCCGCTGTCGAGACTCTGGTGAACGAGCTCGCCGCCGCCCTCGACGACGAGACGCTCCTGGTGATCGACGACTATCATCTCGCCGACGCCCAGCCCGAGCTGCGGGCCGTCATCGAGGAGCTGCTGAGTATTCAGCCCCTGCGCCTGCACATCGTCCTCTCTTCCCGCGTTGAGCCTGCGTTGGGGGTCGCCGCCACGGCCGGGCTGCGCGGCGAACTGCTCGCCATCGGCCCGGCTGAGCTCGCCTTCGACGCCGCCGAGGCCCGCGCCTTCTTCACCCTCGCCGGCCAGCCCGCCCCTGAGAGCTTAGGCGCGCTGCTCGCCGAGAGCCGCGGCTGGCCCTTGGCCCTCCGCTCCGCCTTGGGCGCCGCCGATTGGCAGGCCGCCTTGGGCCTTCGCGGGCCGGCGCCGATCGACAGCTACCTGGCTCGCGAGGTGTTCGGGGAGTTGCCCGCCCGGCTGCGCGACTTTCTGCTCGCCACAGCTGGCCTGCGCCGCCTCGAGCCGCCCCTCTGCGCGGCGCTCTTCGGCGAGCCGGCCGAGCCATACCTGGAAGAGCTGCAACGTCGCCGCCTCTTTGTGGAGCGTGATAGCGCGGGCGCGTTGGGGCTGCAGCCGATCTTTCGCGCCTTCCTGGAGCGCCGCGCCCAGCACGACCGGGACGATTGGGCCGAGCTGCAGCGGCGGGCTGCGGCCTACTACGACCGCGCCGGCGATCACGATGGCCAGCTCTACCACCTGCTGCTCGCCGGCGACAATGAGGGCGCGGTGTCCGCTGTGGTCGCGGCGGCGCCTGCCGCCCTCGCCGCCGGTCAGCCCGAGCGGGTGCTCGCCTGGATTCAGCTCCTGCCCTATGAACTTCAGGAGCATCCGCGCCTGTTTGAGCTGCAGGCCGCGGCGCTGCGGCGCATGGGCCACTACGACGAAGCCCTCCAAGCCGAGGCCGCCGCTGAGCGGGTGTACGCGGCCAGCGGCGACCTCGACGGCCAGGTGCGCACCCTCCGCGGCCTCGCCGAGGTCTATCTCGATACGGTGCAGCCGGCCCACGCCACCGACCTGCTCAAGCGGGCCCTCAAGCTGCTGCCCGTCGAGCGCGCCGCCGATCGCGCCGCCCTGCTGCGCATGCAGGCCGAGAACTGGGCCAACCGCGGTCGCGCCGATGTCGCGCTGATCCTTGAGCGCGCCGCCGCCCGCATCGAGAGCGAGCGCCAGGTGGGCGAGCGGGCGAGCGAGTCAGCTGACGAGAAACCCGCTCCCTTCCCTGCCGGCCCGCGGGCGAGCGAGCGGAGCGACGCGACTCTCCCTCCTCGCCTGTTGCTCCGCGCCGGCCGCCTGAACGAGGCTCGCCAGCAACTCGAAGAGCAGTTGCGGGTGGGTAGCAGGGCTGGCGCCCATCCTGCTGCCCATCGCGAGCCGCTGCTGCTGCTGGCCCTGATCTATGCGATGCTCGGCAGCGGCGCTCGCAGCCTGGCTATGGCCCGCCGCGGCCTGGTTGAGGCCCAGCAGCTCGGCTCGCGGCTCACCGAGGCGATCGCCCAACTGCGGCTGGGCCACGCCTATCAGCTGGTCGCCGCCAGCGACCCGGCGCCGGCCGCGCAACGCTACGCCGAGGGCATGCGGCTCATCCAGTCGGTGGGGGTCGCCCGCACCCGCGCTGAGGGCCTCCTCGGCCTCACGCTGCTCTACGGCCATGCCGGCGACATGGTCCGCGCCGAGGCCGAGGCCCAGGAAGGGCTACGGGTCGCCGCCGCCGCCGGCGACGACTGGACTGCGGCGCTGATCTTGCTCGCCCTCGGCGGGGCCGCCGTCGCCGCCGGCGATGAGCGCGCCCTCGACTGGCTAGAGCAGGCGCGCCAGCGCTTCACCAAGGGCGGC